>NZ_JALKBB010000025.1:0-93091 GCF_023016025.1 Arenibacter sp. S6351L
TTTTTTTTTTTTTGTAACCGTAAAGATATATGAAAATCTTATGTTAATTGGGTTAGGTGGTAATTGAGATAGAAAAATGGAAGTAATGGCGGAGATCCATGGTTGAGATACCGGAACAATAAATCCTATCCGTTAAAAATCAATTTGAAATAAAAAGTATTCCGAGCAAATAAAGAAGGTTAGCATCCAAACTATTAAATTTTAATATTGGGACTATGCTAAATTGTAGGAAGGAACCAATTGAACCCTTACTAAGGACTCAAATTTTAACTGGGGTAAAATTACTCAATCGGGGTAAAATTACCCAATATAATGTATTGACTTCATTCTTCGCAGGTAATGTTATTGATTGTATTTCAGGTGTTTATAATCTAGATTTTTAATGTGCCATTGTCCATGGCACAACCTTTGCGCTGGGCAGATAATTAGGCAATAAGCTTTTCACAATATTCTAAAAAAAACAAACGGATATTAGTGGAATTCCGCCGACCGTATACAAAAACAGAAAAATTGACAAACCCCCTTAAAAACACAGTTATGAAAAAAATAATTTTTGCAGTCTTATTCACGGTGGGAATCTTAAGCATTAACGCGCAAAGTGGCGGGCCCGAAGTTCTTAAAGAGGTAAAGGCAGGAGATATGCTTCAGATTGGGAGCCCGGACGCCCCTAGTTTTAGGCATATTGATTTTCCTAGGGCTAATACTATTATTAAAAATGGAGGTATTGCCAACTATAAAAAAATGGAAGGGGTCAAGGTGGTTGTTACAGCTGTAAAGGAAAAAAAGGACGGTACCTTACAGGTCAAGATCAAAAGGACTGATGGTGGACGATTTTTTGGTATCCATAGTGTTGTATCCGCAGATTTAAAGGATGCACTTGAATCAGGTGAACTTAAAGGAATTTAATTTTTAAATGGTTGGTTTTATCCGTCCAGTTCTGTTGTTTTAGTTGCTAAAGTTGGTTAGTTACGGGCTGGACGGAATTTTCTATTCTATTGTATAAATAGACACGTTTTTAATAATTTGATGTAAACCCTAATAAATCAAAAAAATGTATAAAAAATTGACTCTAAAACAGCGTCTTAATACCGGTTTTATCTTGGCAATAGCATTTTTATTGGTGCTTACATCGAATGAATTGAACAGAAGAAACTTCTCTACCGCAGACCATACCGTGAACTCTGTTTTTGAAGATCGGGTGGTCGCCCTTGAATATATCTATAGACTTAACAACCTTTTTCACCAGAAAGAGTTGGAGTGGTCCTCTTCAAAGGGAATCATGGGCCATGACGCCAAAGGTGAAAGCATTAAAGAACTATTGGAGAATTTCTCAAAAACCAAATTAACACCTAATGAATCGGTCCATTTTACACTGTTGAAAGAGAACTATAGGGAATTACAAACCTTGGAAAATAGTTTTTCTAGAACACCAGCATCTACGGAAATCGGAAATACAAAAGAATTCAGTGCCCTATTTAAAAAAATCGGCGACAATCTGGATAAACTTTCCAAAGTGCAGCTTTCTGAAGGGCGTCAGTTGACCTATTTATCCAATAAGGCATTAAGTATGAACCTATTGCTATCTAAACTACAAGTTGCATTTTTGATTATCATTGGTCTTCTTATGGTACTCATTATTTTTCACGGGGAAAAACCGTTTATAAGGATGATTGGGAAAGATGCTTAAATTATTCCGGCTATAGTAATCATTCTATTTCAGTAGACCCTTTGGTGAGGTTATTTCCCAATACAGGAAGTGACGAACCCATGTTTTATAAGGGTTTACGAGCTTTGAGGTACACATGGGGTACAAAACTACAATTTTTACATATTGTATGACTACCTAATTCGTCTCATTATCAGATAGTTGTAAAAAAAAAAGAGATTTAAGTACTAAAAACCTAGCAAATTATTTAATGAGCCGATTAATATGTTTAATCGGCTCATTAAGTAGTTATTGGCTGTTTGTTAAATTCTAATCCCTCAAAAGTTTTTTAAGCTTTGTTTGATACCCTTGAAGGTAATTTTTTTTTGTCTTTTCATCAAGATATGAAAGTTCAATTAGGGATAGTACTTTAGCTTGGTTTGTCGTTAAACTTTTGAATGCCTTTTCATATTGTCTTTTAGAAATGCCAGCAAGTTCCGCTAGTTGAAAAAACTGCTCTGTAACCTTACCTCTTGATTTGTCTAGAGGTGTAAGTCCATCTTCTAAGGCAAAATCCCTATCTTCAATATGAATTCTACTGTTTAATAGGTCATAAGCAGGACTCAATTTAAAATCTCCCAAAGCAGTTTCCATTAAAGAGAAATTTTTGAAATGGGCATCACCGTTAGATATTAAATAATTGAAAAGAAGTAACTTAAATAGTTTGATGGCCTCGATTGGATAGGCAGGAACATACTTTTTTAAAAGTTCAAAAAGTTGTAAATAATTTCCAGAATATTTAAAATCTGTTCCATGGGTTTGTGGTGTTCTGCCGGCTAGAGTAGCAAAGTCTTCAATTGCCAATTTAGTACCGTCTTCTTGCACATCAAAACGTTTGGTAATATATGCGGGGTCTCCATTTTTAAAGAATACTAGGCCATTCTCTGCAGTTTCGATTCCGAATACTTGACGTGCCAACTGCATGCTCAAATGTTCGTTGGCCGGCATTTGGTCTGTACGGGTTCCCACATTGGGAATAGGTTTTAAAATGTACTGACCTTGTTCTCCTGCATTTATCAAACGTAGTTTGTTCTTCTCCAATAATACCGAGAACTTTTCTTGTACACCAGAAATGGATAAACGTATTTTGTTTTCTTTAAAGAGTTCTTCTGTAACTACATTAGTAACGGGCGATTCGTAGGGTAGGATAGGGCTTACCTTCCTACCATTGAATAAACGGTTTAATGCTGTTGTACTATAGGTATTTAATCCTTTCTTTAAAGTACCTGGACAGTTATTTATGTTTATCGGATTACTCATGCTTTTATTTCCTTGACCTGAATGGCTCCAATGGTATCATATTTCGCTGTGGTTAATAACAGACCAAAATAGTCATTGGGATCTATACGTAACTCAAAACAAATATTTTGTTTGTTCGATCCCTCAGGAAGCATATTATAAAAAAAAGGGAATAGATAATCCGAATGATACTCTTGTTGGTTTTTTGGTAATGTAAGGCTGATAGCAGGGGTATCCTTTGATTCAAACCATTTGTCATGATAACGAAAGGTGAAACTTCCATCATCCGATTGGGTCAATATACCCGCTTCTTCCTTTTTGTACAAAATGACTGCTTGCCTCATTCTTCAGCTGTTGTCGTTTTTACTTGGAAAGTGAGTTCCAAACCTAGTGCATTGCCCAGTTTGTTTAATGTTTCTGCAGTAGGGTTGCCTTTACCACTTTCAAATTGTTTAAGGGTACGAAGTCCTACGCCTGATAGGTCTGCCAATGTTTCTTGGGTAACCTGTAGCATTTCTCTTCGCTCCTTTATACTACGTATTAAACTTTTAAAGTGCATTATATGGCTCTTTTGTAGGCTAAAGTAAATATTTATCATGAATAAACATAGCAAAAGTGCGTTTTATTGCACTAATCGACTTTTTTTTAATACATTTAACTCTATTTGATAAAATAGTGCATTATAGCGCACTATTTAAATTAAATTTTTCTTCGGGTTAAATACATCTATGATTTTCCTTACCCGACTGATGCATTTATAAACCTTGGTTTTTTTAGTTTTTTGCCTCCACCCCCAAATCATACCCAAAAACCTTGCGCATGGTTCCTGTCCGATTTTTGTAATATTCAGGCAGTTAAGCGTCAGGCGAAAGTGATAGATTATGACATTGAAGGATTTAAAGTTGGGATGACAGCAAAAAAAAATATATCCATCACCAAAACTGCCAAGGCTACGGCCACCCGTGATTTACAGGATATGGTAGAAAAACAATGCTTACATGCTGTAGGTACTGGACGGGGTGTACATTATAATTTGAATTTAATATTTTGAACAGGAGATTTACTTACCGATTTATAAGTAAAAAATTGTGATAGTTGGTTATTTTGCCAATCCTTTCATTTCGCCGCCAAAGATAAGAAACATTATCATCTCATATTTCTTTCCCAGTTTTTCTCTAAGAATGTGAAAGTCCTGGTTATTTGATTCCCCGCGGTCTTTACAACTATTACCTACCTAAAAACGATAGGTGTAAACCGCCTTCATCGCTGCTCCCTGTTGTGTTGTAAAAAGTCTTCTATTCAATGTTGGGTCGTTTAGCCAATTGTGGTTATACACAAAAAAAATGTCGGTACCAGGGGTAATTATCCATCTAAAACGGGTGTTGGTCCCCAGAACATCGCTTATATCATCAAATTGAAAGTTAGAAGAAAGTGAAATATCGGGTGTAAAATCAAGGCCAAGATCTATCTGGAATAAATTGGTACTAAATCCACTGTTTTCAGCACTTACTTGGGTATGCGTGTACCCACTGCTTAGATTAATACCAAGTGCTGGGCGAATGGTTAGACCCATAACCAGACTTGTAATATTTCCGGTCCAAAATCCTCCGGCTTCATAACCAATTGATCCAGATACCTTACGAAAGGAGGCAGAAGATGCTTGCAATTCATAACCCCAATTCACATATTTCCCTGGAGCTACAATAACTGTACTGTCCCCAAGTATATCAAATTCTTCATTAAGAAATTCAAAGTTCCTAGAGACTTCAACACCTAAATTATCACCAGATTCAAAACTGATGGTTCCCAAGTTAAACCGAAGATTTTCGGTAAGAAGTTTATTTTCCAATGAAGTGAGATACTCATAGTAAATGCCCCATTCTATTTCTCTTATAATGGAGCTCTTTTCAAATAGAGGAGCATAGTTAATTGCTGGTTGCAACCTTTTAAAACCGTTACGTTGGTTAAACCCGATCGCTGGATCATATTCATCTCCAAATTCCCTGTAGGAAACCCAAGCAGACCATGGTTGATTGGGGAAATTAAAACGAAACCCCCGGACTGATCTATCGGATATGGAGGTAGAATTATCAAAGGGTGAAGCGGGGTTGTGCGCAACAAAAAAAGCTGAGAACTGTAGTGTATTATCTCCTAGAAATTCTGAAGTACTTATGTTTAGATCGGTACCCCATGTTTTTCTATCTTGAATTGGGTTACCAAATAATATATCGTCTTCGGTGCTTCTATGGGTATATATTATGCCGATAGAACTCTCCTTCCAGAAATTTCTTGTATATCTGGCCACTGAAAAATTTTCTGGATTCAGCTCTCCTTCGCTTCCTGTACGCACGTGTAATAGTGCAATGTTGCTCTTACCTATATTTCCTATAAGACGACCTCCATACTTAATAGGGATAGGTATCCCGTTCACCAGTCCGATTCTGCGACTAAAATAAGGATCTACATTACTTGACGGTGCAAATTGCAAAATTGACGACCCCTCTAGGAAAAAATCTCTTTTCTCTGGGAAACGCAAAGGAAAACGAGTAAGATTTATTTGTCGATTGTCCACTTCGGTCTGGGCAAAATCAGTATTGTAGGTAATAGAAGCTTTCAATTGAGATGTAATATTGTAATTAATATCAAATCCAAGGTCGGCAGAAGAAGTACTGCTGTACTCGTCCTTCTCGTCATCATATTCTTTGCTGTACTGGGTAATGCCATAAGGGACAATTTCTAAGCCTAATCCCTGCGAATGTCCAACAAGCCCCGTAAGAATACCGGCATTCTGCGGTCGTAATAATCCCTGATTTCGGCGATGACCTGTCCATAATTGTTCTTCGTTTTTACGGCGTATGGTCCTTTGAAAATTAATTCCCCAAACATCGCTTTTAGGATCAAAGTTTATACTGCGAAAGGGGATTTTGATTTCGGCAGACCAACCAAAATCGCCTATATAGGTCCATGCATTCCAAATACCATCCCAGTCTGTGTTCAACGATTGACCTTGGCCAGAAGAAATGAGACCATCTCCCCGCAATCCCAAGGGATTTATTTCGAAAAAATAGGCACTTCGCTTGTCCATAAATGTATCAAAAATCCATCTAAAACGATCATCTGTCTCTAAGGATGCGTCCCTTTTCTTTTGAAAAGTTTTTATATCTGACGGACTACTATCATAACAAATAACTGCGATATAAATATTTTGGCTATCGAAAGCAATTCGTACTTCAGTTTGCTCTGTTGGTTTTGCCCCTTCTATTGGTTCTTGCATTAAGAAATTGCCATTGCCCGGAATAGTTGTCCAAAATTCTTCATCCACAATCCCGTCCATACGAAGCTCTATACCTTCAAGTGAATACCCCATTATTTCCTTTACATCATTTTCATTATCCATGTCCTGTCCAAATCCTAGAACAGCTATAAGATAAATGGGTATCTGATAACTGGCCTTTATCAAAATTTTTGTAAAGTGATTCTGAAAATTCATGTGTTTTAAATGACATTTATTTTATCTCTAATGTCCGTCCTTATCTTCATTATGAATCTATTTTCCCTTTATGTCCGTAAGAATCATAATGATAGTGCCTTTGTGGGTATATCTCCTAAAAGTACATAGTGCCTTAGTTTGATCATTCCCAATTTGTGTGACTATTGCATAAGTTAGTAAAAAATTCGGTCACGGCCGTTATCAGGAGGAGGAGGTCACTTTAATGAAGTTTTAAAAAACATAAACAGTTCTAATTAGGGGAAGACTACAATCATAGATGATAAACCACTTATCTAGCGAAGTTAGTAATACTTTAATAATTTCTTTTACTGCTAATTCCTACTTTTACAAAAACATTAGGCCATGCTCCATTTAAAATTAGCAACAGACCCTCGTTGGGTTAATATAGTTGAAAAAAACATAGAAGAAATTCTAACGGACCATGCATGGTGTGAACAAAAGGCCGCCACTAATGCCATTACTATTATTACACTTAATTCTGAATACCCAGATTTAGTTACCGATTTACTCCTTTTGGCCCAAGAAGAATTGGAGCATTTTCAAATGGTACATGATATCATTAAAAAGCGCGGTTACACCTTAGGGAGAGAGCGTAAAGACAGCTATGTAAACGAGCTTTATAAGTTTATGAACAAAGGTGGCAGTAGACTTGAATCTATGGTAGATCGACTCTTATTTTCCGCTATGATCGAAGCGCGAAGCTGCGAACGTTTTAAACTACTTTCAAGAGAAATAAAAGACCCGGAACTTTCTAAATTCTACCATGATTTAATGATTGGCGAAGCAGGTCATTACACTACTTTTATTGGTTTTGCTCGTAAATATGGCCAGAATGTAGATGTAGACAAACGCTGGCAAGAGCTTGTGGAATTTGAAGCTGAAGTGATAAAAAACTACGGAAAAGAAGAAACGATACACGGGTAAAAATATGCTGTGCTGCGAAGTTTTCAACTCCATAGCGTGTGGTCTATTGTTGTGGGCCACTCGTCAAAGCCGATAACTAGTTGGAGGGACTATTGTTCCTTTTTTTATTTCCCGATACAAAAATTAGCAAATATATTTCCCAACAACTCATCATTGGTTACTTGTCCAGTAATTTCCCCTAAATGATAGAGTGCTTCACGGACATCTATGGCCAAGAGATCGCTGGGAGTATCCTCCTCCATTCCAAATTGCACTTTTTCTATTTCTTCCAAGGCCTTTAAAAGGGAACTGTAATGCCTCGTATTGGTTACAATGGTCTCGCTATTGCGCAGGGCTCCCGTATTGACAAAATCTAATAAGCGCGACTTCAGTGTTTCCACACCTTGTCCAGATTTGGCGGACAGCAAATGCAGTCCTGAAATTTGGGATTGTAGATCTTTGATTTGTTCCTTATCCAACCTGTCTACCTTGTTGGCAATCACCAACAAAGGCTTTTGTGGGTATTTGGTCCTTATTTTTTCCAGTTCCTTTATGCTGGTCTTTAACTTATCTTCATGCGTTGCCATTTGCCAAGCATCTACCAATAGTACAACCACCTGGGCCTGTTCTATTTTCTCAAAAGTCTTTTTTATCCCTATACTTTCCACCACATCCTTGGTATCCCTAATTCCAGCGGTGTCTATAAACCGAAAACCTATGCCTTCTATTACGATCTCATCCTCTATGGTATCCCTGGTAGTTCCCGCTATGTCGCTTACAATGGCCCGTTCCTCATTCAAAAGGGCATTAAGCAAGGTAGATTTGCCTACATTGGGTTCCCCAACAATGGCAATGGGAATCCCGTTCTTGATCACATTGCCCACGGCAAAGGAATCGATTAGGCGTTTAAGAATCCGCTGTATTTTGGTCAAAAGTTTTTTAAACTGTGTACGGTCCGCAAATTCCACATCCTCCTCTGCAAAGTCGAGCTCCAATTCCATAAGGGAAGCGAAGTTCAGAAGCTGATCCCGCAATTTTTTGATCTCGTTACTAAATCCACCCCGCATTTGCTGTATGGCTATCTGATGGCTGGCCTCATTATCGGATGCTATAAGATCGGCCACGGCTTCGGCCTGACTCAAGTCCATTTTACCATTTAAAAAAGCGCGTAGGGTAAATTCCCCCGCAGTAGCCATTCGGCAGCCGTTTCGCAGGAACAACTGAATTATTTGTTGTTGTATATAAGGCGAACCGTGGCAGGAAATTTCCACAACATCTTCACCAGTATAGGAATGTGGACCTTTAAAAAGAGATAATAAGACTTCATCCAACACCTTATCGTTCTCCGTAATATGTCCCAAATGAATGGTATGGCTCTTCTGTTTATTTAAATCCTTTCCTCTTATCGATGTAAAGAAAGGATTGGCCAGGGCAATGGCATCTTTCCCGGAAATACGGATTACAGCTATGGCACCGGCCCCTGAGGGCGTAGCTAAGGCAATGATGTTGTCGTTGGTAATCATTAGTATTATAATTGACCGTAAAAATACGATATAAAATTTTCAAAACGCTTTCACCATTCAATTGACAAATACAATAATCTAATTATTTGAAACAATGTACGTTAACCTTTAACACTTTGTAAAACGATTGAAAAGCGCTGTTACAATAATGATTTGGAACTTTTATTTGGGAATTGCAAAGTTTAACACAATGATTTTAGTCATAATTAATGCAGGATATATTGTGTAATTTTGATAGTGTTCCAATATAACATAAAAGAGTTCAATTAAGCTTTGGAATCTAGGTGTATCGGAACATTCAATTTAAAATTACTATATGAAAATGATTAGAATTATTACTTTATTGGCAGTGGGTTTATTCTGCCAAATCACTTTGGCTCAGGAAACTCCGGATCCAGTTACTCCTTTGGAAAATACGGAACAGATGGAGCAGGAGAGAATTTTGCAGGAAGAAAAGGAAGCTAAGGCAATTCAAAAAAGGATAGACAAAGCGGAAAGGGATACCAAGAAGGCTGAAAAAGCGCAAAAGAAGGCTGAGAAGGAATTGAAAAAGCGCGAAAAACTTTCGTCCGAAATAGATTCCAAAAGAAGGTCTATAGCCAAAGACACAAGAAAGGTAGAAAAGCTACAGGAGAAAATGATCAAGGATCAAAAAAAGGGAAAATTATCCCCTATGGCAATAGAGAAACTGAACCAGAAAATTGACAAACTGGAGAAGGGTATTGAAAAAGATAAGGACAAATTGGAAAAATTGGAACGTAAACAGTAGTGGGCCCGGCAGAATTTGGAAATAAGGTAAACTAATGCATGTAACAAATGGTGAATTTATTCGTCCTATAATTATTACAACTAATTTATAGGACTTAGATCAAGTGTCGGAGCAATACTTTTTCAGCCTATAACAACTTAATAAAAGCAACCGATGAAGGCAGAAAACAGACAACTATTGGTGTTGACCCATTTGAGTCAATTATTGGATATAGTTACAGGGTTTGGAGGGTTTGTAGTTCCTTTGGTCTTGTGGCTAACCCAAAGGGATACCATAATGAATATGGATGAAAACGGAAAATCGATTATTAACTTCCAGATCAGTATGTTCTTATATATCCTAATTTGCATCCCGTTGATCTTACTTCTTGGTGTTGGAATATTAGGGATTATTGCGATAGCAGTGCTCTGTTTCGTATTTCCTATTGTCAATGCCATAAAGGTGTCCAATGGCGAAAAACCTCATTATCCCCTGAGCATAAAGTTTGTGTAGTTAGTAAACATTTTTGTTTAGGACAAAAAAGCCGTATTTCAAATGAGATACGGCTTTTTTTATAATGAAAGAGTGGGGTGTATTTTGAATTCAACCCTTGGGTTGAATTTGTATTTCTAACTGTTCAACATTACCGGCATTACCAACATGGTGACATTTTCGCCTTCGTCCAAACCGTCAATTGGGGTAAGGATACCGGCCCTATTGGGAAGGCTCATTTCCAATTGCACGTCATCCGAAGTAAGGTTGTTCAACATTTCCACCAGGAACCTTGAGTTAAACCCTATCTGCATATCGTCACCTTGGTAAGAACAGGTCAATCTTTCTTCCGCCTTATTGCTGTAATCTATGTCCTCAGCGGATATATTAAGTTCCGCACCTGCAATTTTTAATCGAATTTGGTGGGTGGTCTTATTGGAAAATATGGAAACCCTTCTTACCGAACTTAAAAGTTGTGTTCTGGCAATGGAAAGTTTATTTGGGTTTTCCTTAGGAATTACCGCTTCGTAATTCGGGTATTTACCATCTATCAATCTACAGATCAGGATAGTGTTTTCAAAACTGAATTTGGCGTTGCTTTCATTGTATTCAATGAGTACTTCCGTTTCGCTGCCCGATAAAATCCCCTTTAATAAATTAAGAGGTTTTTTAGGCATTATAAATTCGGCCACCTTGGAAGCAGTAACATCTGTACGTTGATATTTTACCAATTTATGGGCATCGGTAGCTACGAAGGTTAAACTTTCTGGGGAAAATTGAAAGAAGACACCGCTCATTACAGGTCTCAGATCATCATTTCCGGCAGCAAAAATAGTTTTATTGATGGCTGTTGCCAATATATCCCCAAGTACTGTGGTAGAGGATGGATTTGACAATTCAACCGATTTTGGAAATTCAGCTCCATCTGCATAGGCCAAAGCATATTTACCGTGGTTAGAGCTGATTTCTACCGTATTGTTATCCTCTACAACAAAAGTTAATGGCTGTTCAGGAAAGGTTTTTAAAATTTCCAATAACAGTTTTGCAGGAACGGCAATGGTACCCTCATTGTCAGAATCGACCTCTAATACAGAACTCATTGTGGTTTCCAAATCGGAAGCGGAAACAGTGAGTTCCTTTTGATTTAAATCGAAGAGAAAATTGTCTAGAATAGGTAGGGTATTGCTGTTATTGATTACCCCACCTAAAACTTGGAGTTGTTTTAGTAAATAAGTGCTAGATACTATAAATTTCATTGGTTTATTTTTTTTTAAGGAATCTACATTATTGTACAACCAAAAACAGTGTTTAAATATCTGTTTGAATCCGCAATATTCCTTCAATCACGGCCAAAACAAAGATATTTTAAATGTCCTTTTTAAGGAAACAAACTTATCAACACTTATACCCCATATTTTTTCTTTCGAACGGCGTGAATTAGGAATCCAAAAATAAAGGTCAAACACAGGGGTAGGCCAATATTAATCAACTGCCATTTGGTTTTCTGGTCATTAATTTTTTCAGCATCCAAGAAAGGGATAGTTACTTTCTTGTTCCGAATGTTTATAAGTCCGGTATCGTCCAATAGGTAATTAAGGCAATTTATGAGGAATTCCTTGTTGCCAAAAAAGTTGTTTGTCCATTTATCATAACCTAATTCCAAAGGTCTGCCATTTCGGACCTGGTTTCTTATTAGATCCCCGTCCGAAAGCACTATCATTTTGTTTTCAGGGCCTTGATCCACTATTTTGTCCAGCTTAAGTGGTTTTACCCGGTTTAGGAAGGATGATTTGAAGGCACCTTCGACCAATACCCCTAAAATCTTATTTCCGTCGTTATATAGGTCTTTATCTGGTGGTGTATTAATAATGTCCAGCTGAATTGGCTTGGGCACTCCCTCGGTTTTTGATAAGGGCGAGCTACTGAGTAGGATCTGCTTTTTATAATCACTGCCAAGGGTATCCAAACTACCTGTAAACTGGAACCTGACGGCTTCCAAGTTGTTGTTTATGGGATGGTCGTTCTTGGAAAAGACCATAGGGTTGTAGTACCACGGAACAGGGTTGTATTGGGAACTGTTACCCTCTCCTGTCGCCAAAACTATTTGTGTAAAATAAAGGTCGTTCACCAAATCCGTATTTAAACGAACCCCATATTTAAAGAAAAAATCGTTTAGGTTAAGATTGCGTGGCAGGGCCATGGCGGTACCTTCTTCGTTGAAGAGGCTATCCAGTTCCATAGCCACCTGATCTATGAGCCAGAGCGACTTGCCTCCCCCGGTAATATATTGGTCTAAAATAAATTTCTCTTCATCGGTAAAGGCCTCTGTAGGTTTTGCAATGAGGGCAAGATCAAATCCTTTTAATTGTTCCAGGACCTTTGCTGGATTGGTTGACACCGAGTCCAAGGTAATGGCACCAATGTTGTAATAATCTTTTATGGTGGTCAAATAATCTGCCATATAAATATCGCCCAACTCTCCATTGCCCTTAATGATGGCTATTTTTTTCTTTTCCTTGATGTTCAATTTTGTAAAGGCATCTGCAAAGGCATATTCCAAATGTTGAACGGAATTATTTACCCGCTCTTCCGTGGTGGCACCTAGTTTATTTTTTAATAGGGGTACCTTTACCGTACTGTTGTTATAATTTACCATGGCCCATGGAAAAATAATCTCTTGGGAGACTTTTCCATTCTGTTCAACCGTAACGTTGGTGGGCGTAAGGCCCAAGGCCTGTAGATCTGTGATAACGCCTTCAATTTGAGAAGCTCCCTCAAGTGGATTTACGAAATTGAACTTTATATTACTGTTTTCCGATGCAAATTCCTCTAATAGCTGCCTAGTTTCCACCCTCAATTTTATAAATTCGGGAGGAAGATTTCCATCCAGTAGAATATCGATTATTACCGGTGCACTAAACTCCCCAACAGAATTTAATGCCGCCTTGGAAAGTGTATATCTACCGTCTTCGGTAAGATCTATTCTTGCGTAGAAAAAACTGGCCAGAATATTTACGATCAGCAATAGTAGAACAGCCCTGATTATAGATAATAAACTTTTCTTCATTACCTATTTTGATTTTTTAGTTGATTAATGGTCAGGTAGAGAAAGAATAGGGTAAGACTTGTGAAATAAATAATATCCCTAGTATCCAAGACACCCCTGGCAATACTTTCAAAATGGGCCTTCATTCCTATTTGTTCCACAAAAAGTACCATGGGGCCAGTGGGCAATATTGTGGCCAGACTTTCAAATCCGTACAACATAATAAAGCATAGAACCATACCTATTATAAAGGCCACTATTTGGTTTTCGGATAGGGTGGAAGCAAATATACCAATGGCGGTATAGCTTGCAATTAAAAAGAAAAGCCCAAAATAAGAGCCCAGCACCATACCCATATCCAGATTACCTATGGTTACACCCAATTGGGAAATGGTATATACATAAAGTATTGTAGGCAATATGGCGATCAAGGCCAGACAAAAGGTACCCAAAAACTTTCCCATAACCGTTTCCCATAAGGAGATGGGCTTTATAAAAAGAAGCTCCAAAGTGCCTAGTTTTTTTTCCTCCGAAAAACTTTTCATGGTAATGGCAGGAATCAGAAAAAGAAATACCCAAGGTGCAAGAAGAAAGAAATTGCCCAGATCGGCAAAGCCGTATTCAAAAATATTAAATGGTCCCTTAAATACCCACAGAAACAATCCGTTGAGTACTAAAAATAATCCTATGACCAGATAACCTATAGGTGAGGTAAAAAATGATTGTATTTCTCTTTTAAATATGGCAATCATGTATGTTAGTTAATCGTTTCCTTCTTTGTTAGGCTCCAAGCTTCTGGTTTGTCCTCGAATAATAGTTTGGTCTTCTGCCAGACGCTCTTGAAAAATTCCGAATTTTTATAGTTGTCCAAATCGGTAGCGCTATTCCAATAACTGTAGGTGAAAAATATATTTTTATCTTCCTCGCTCTGTAACAGTTCTAAAAAGGTGCAGCCGTCAGCTTGTCGGATTTTCTTTTTATTGTTTTCAAAGATGGCTTCAAAACTAGCAATATTTTCCTTTTTGAAGGTTAATTTTACAATTCTTACCAACATTTGTTCATTGTCTTTAAGTAAAATTAATAATTACAGTGTCCCTATAATCAAGGCCCAATAGGGTAGAGGCTCCCCCTACGGTATTTAGATCGCTCTTATAAATGGCGATTTCTACATAGCCTGAGGAGTTAAATAGGGCCAGTAATTCTCCAGGGGATTTACGCTGACTTTTGTCCAGGTCGTAATTTATGATGTCGCTGTATTTTTTATGTATCTCCCTTATTTTTTTGTTTCGGGCATGTAGTTCAAAAGGTCTGCCCTTGCCAATGGATTTGAAGGTATTTTGTTGAATGTTGGTTACCACATTACCGTAGTTGTCTATATAAATGACACTTCCGGATATGGTCTTGCCGTCATCGGAAATTCTTGGGTTGAACTCCCGAAGGTCCTTAAGGTCTTTAAAGGGCCTGCCTATTACTTCCAATTTTCCACCTCTAGCAATATGGCTTGCCGCTTTTACAAAAACATCCATTTCAGGAAACGAGCTGTCTATGGTATTGGGCAATTGAATTTCTACCACTTTTTCCGGTACTATTTCAGAAATTATGAGCCCTATTACCCCGTTGTTGGCCATTATAAAATAGTGGTTGTCCACCAAAACGGCTATGTGTTGGTTTTCCGGTGTTAATTCAGAATCCACGCCTACGATATGGATACTGCCATCAGGAAAATTTTTGTATGAATTTTTAAGTATATAAGCGCATTCCTGAATATTAAAAGGTGCTATGGAATGAGAAATATCAACAATTTTTGCATCTGACAATTCCTTGTAAATTGTCCCTTTTATGGCGCCTACAAAATGGTCCTTGTGTCCAAAATCAGTAGTTAAAGTAATTATAGCCATATAGGACTGTTGATATGTTTTTGGTTTGGTAAGTTGTTTTTTTACTTAAGTTTGTTAAACAAAATTACACAAAAAATTAGCGAAGCAAAATATATATTTCATATCTAATCCTTTATAACACCTCTCTTCTTTGAACGAACTTATAATAGAACTTACAGACATTAGCCCAAGGGAATTTTTTGGACAGAATAATGAGAACATAGATTTACTGAAAAAACATTTCCCCAAGCTTAAAATTGTTGCACGAGGCAACAAAATTAAGGTCTATGGTGATGAAGACCTATTGGACGAATTCGACAGAAGGTTCGACCTGCTTACCGCCCACTATGCCAAGTACAATAAGTTGGATGAAAACAGTATTGAGCGACTCTTGGCCAGCAATGGACAGGAAGTATTGGAGTCTTCGGAAATAAGTGGTGAAGTTTTGGTCCATGGTGTAAGTGGTAGGCTTATCAAGGCACAAACGGTAAATCAGCGGAGATTGGTCGATGCCGCTAGGAACAATGATATGGTATTTGCCGTAGGACCGGCGGGAACGGGAAAAACATATACGGGAGTGGCATTGGCTGTAAAAGCCTTAAAGGAGAAACAGGTTAAACGAATTATATTGACAAGACCAGCTGTTGAGGCCGGAGAGAATTTGGGCTTTTTGCCAGGAGATCTTAAGGAAAAGCTGGATCCTTATATGCAACCTTTGTACGATGCCTTACGGGACATGATTGCGCCGGAAAAATTGGCCCATTATATTGAGAATGGTACCATACAGATAGCCCCTATGGCTTTCATGCGCGGTAGGACATTGGACAATGCCTTTGTGATTTTGGACGAGGCCCAGAACACAACCCATGCCCAAATGAAAATGTTCCTGACCAGAATGGGGAAAAATGCCAAATTTTTAATCAACGGGGATCCTGGGCAAATTGATTTGCCAAGACGTTTGATTTCGGGATTAAAAGAAGCCTTATTGGTTCTTCAGAACATTGAGGGGATAGAAGTTATTTACTTGGACGATAAGGATGTGATAAGGCATAAATTGGTTAAAAAGGTTATAGAGGCCTACAAAGGAATAGAGCATAACAATTGATAGTTGCAGTATGGGTAATACGATAATTGATACGAATTTTCATTTTCCAGGGCAAAAGAGCCTTTATAAGGGAAAGGTTAGGGAGGTATATCATCTTGAAAATAATATATTGGTAATGGTTGCCACGGATAGGCTTTCAGCCTTTGATGTGGTTATGCCAAAAGGAATTCCGTACAAAGGACAAATACTGAATCAGATCGCCACTAAGATGATGGCGGATACGGCCGATATAGTTCCCAACTGGTTAATGGCCACTCCGGATCCCAATGTTGCCGTAGGGTTTGCCTGCGAGCCATTTAAGGTGGAAATGGTGATTAGGGGTTATTTATCCGGACATGCCGCAAGGGAATACAAGCTGGGAAAAAGAATGCTGTGCGGTCTCGCCATGCCCCAAGGGATGTCGGAAAACGATAAGTTTCCTACTCCCATTATAACCCCTGCTACCAAGGCCGAAATGGGAGACCATGATGAGGATATTTCAAGGGAAGCCATTTTAGAAAGGGGAATAGTAAGCGAGGAAGATTACCTAGTTCTGGAAAAGTATACCAAGGCACTCTTTCAAAGAGGTACCGAAATTGCCGCAAAAAGGGGATTGATCTTGGTAGATACCAAATACGAATTTGGGAAAACCAAGGATGGAAAGATTGTACTTATTGATGAAATCCATACACCTGATTCTTCCCGGTATTTTTATGCCGAAGGCTACGGGGAACGACAAAACAGGGGAGAGGCCCAGAAGCAATTGTCCAAGGAATTTGTTCGCCAATGGTTGATAAGCAATAACTTTCAGGGTCTAAAAGGACAGGTTGTACCAGAAATGACCGATGACTATATACAAACTGTCTCGGAACGATACATAGAGCTCTACGAAAATATTACCGGAGAAAAGTTTATTAAGGCCGACATTTCGGATATACAGTCCAGAATTGAGAAAAATGTTTTGGGGTATCTGTCATCCTTAAAATAGTTATCCCATTTTCAACAGGTCTTTTAACCGTAGTTGTCCCTTGCCCTTCAATCGACTCCTAATTTTAAGGAATGCTATGGCTGTAATATAGGCATCTCCCAATGCGGTGTGCCTATCTTTCTTGGAAATGTCGAACTTTTCGGCCAATTCGTCCAAGGAATAGTGCTCCTTCTTTTTAAAAACATTGGAGTTTAAAAGTGTCTTTTTGTAAAGATGTGAAGTGTCGAGTACTTTATTTTTTAACCTCGGAAGGCCGTTTCTTTCCAAGGCCCTGTTGATCATTGTAATGTCAAAAATGGCATGGTGTGCTACAATTACAGCATTCTTTAGGAACCCCAATAATTCTTCCATGGCGACACTTTCATTTATGCAGGAGGCCCCTCCATTTTTAAGGATTCCATGAATTTTTGCGGTTTCCGCATTGTAGTGATCCTGTTTTAAAAACAGTTCCAGACTTTGGTTTAAGGCGATGTTCTTGTCGACCAAACTTAAGGCACCAATGCAGAGTATCCTGTCGTTTAAATAGTCGAAACCTGTAGTTTCGGTATCCAATACTACAAACCTTACCTGGCTGAGGTCCTCAATTGGTTTTTTATTGAAACTATTCTCGTATTCCAGCCAATAATCCGGATAGTTGTTTACTTTTTTTTTGAAGAAATCTATCATCGCAACAAGTTTGAAACCTTGAATCTAATACTTACCAACTCCTGTATTTCCTTTATGGTCTTAAATGTTCTTTTTAATTTAATTTTTTCCTCCTTGGTCAATTTGTCTATGGCAATATACCTACCCGAATCATTGTGAAGCAGGCCATGTTTGGTCCTGAACTTTAAAAGGGCCCTGGTAGCAAAGGAACAGGCCATAAAGATTTCCTCGTTGTTGGGTTCCAGCTCCGCCAATTTTTCAAATCGCTCAGCGGTACTGTTGATGGACTTAACCGAATGCGATAAAATTAGTACTCTTGCAGCATCGGTCAGGGGCATTAATGCCCGTCTTTTTAGATCGAAGGAATCTTTATGTTCCCCGTCTTCCTCAACCAACAGCTGTCTGAAAAAGCCTGTTGGGGAAGGGTTTTGTAGTGCCCCACTCGCCAAGTGTAAATAGAATATGGGATATTTTTTAGTGGTTTCAAAAATATGTTCCGATAATTCGTTTACCAAATTTACATCCCCATAGGTAATATTGTAATCGAAAAATATGGAGGAAAGCAATACTTCATCTGTTCCTGGATTTATAATCCAATGGGAAATAGTTTTTTTCCATTCATCCAGGCTTAAGCACCAATTGGGATTGGAGGCCATCATTTCTGCAGGGCAATAATCGTAACCAATATCAAACAATCCTTTGTTTATTAGTTTGGACAATTCCAAAAAATAGGCCGTTGTTTCTATTAGTTTGTCCTCAGGAACATTTTCAAAGACCATGGCGTTGTCCTGATCGGTCTGTAGGAGCTGTTCACTTCGTCCTTGGCTGCCAAGTGCCAGCCATGCAAATTTAACGGGAGGCCTTGTTGGCATTTCCGCCAAGGAAAGTTTAATAATTTGCTTTACACAGGCATCGTTAAGTTCGGATATTATTTTGGTAGTCAATTTAATGGGGATATTTTGATCCAAATAGTCCTGAAGAAGATGCGTAATACTCTTTCTTATTTGTTTTATCGATTTTATTTTCTTGGCCCTATTTATAGCCTTGATCAATACTGCCGGGTTATTCCCCAAAGCCACCATAACATCATGTTTGGATAGTATTCCGATAGCCTTGGAGTTGGGTGTGCCGTCCTTAGTAATACATAAATGGCTGATATTGCTTTTCATCATGGCCATCTGTGCCTGGGTTATCGTGAGGTGTTTGTTATAGGTGATTACCGGGGAAACCATTATTTCCTTAGCCTTGGTGGTAATGGGATATTTACCGGTTACAATATTGTTCCGCAGGTCTTTGTCCGTAATGATGCCGATGGGCATCTTATCCTTGACCACTAGCATAGCTCCAACTTTTTTTTCGGTCATTCTCTTGGCTATAGTTTTGGCCGAGGTGGTCGGGGTACAGGTCACTAATTTTTTGGAATACTGCACAGATTGTAAGTCCAATACATGGGTATCGGGCGCCACAGGATTTGTGTCGGGCACTTCGTCATACAATTTACCGCGATGACTTTTTGAATAAGGATTTCTAGTATTGGAGGCGAAACTTTCTATTAAGAAATTTCCAACCGCTATATTTTTTTGGGCGTAGGGTTTAAAAATGTTGATGGGAATGGCGTATAGAATACTTTCTTCATGTGCTTTTGCACTCATTTTATAATTCTCTTGGGCCATTAAGGGTCTAAGTCCAAAGATATCACCTTCATCACACATGTCCATGATACTCTTGTCCGATCCTTTTTTGAGGGCAACAGCACCCTTGTTCACTACATAGAAATAGGGATGCGGTTCGTCGTTTTCCGCAAAAATAACACTATCCTTTTCCTTGTAGACAATGGTAATTTCTTCGGCAAGGGTTTCAAGGTCGGTCTGGCCTAGGACATTGAAGGGTGGAAAATTTTTCAAAAAATCGGCTACTCTATGTGAAATGGTATTTTTCATTGAATATTATATGTTGTCCTTGGCTTTTAAAAAGTCCATTGTTCTCTTCCCATTTGTGGGTAATACGAACAATAGCTATTTCGTTATCTACTTTACTATAAATTAATATGGGTTAAAGTTAATTTTTAAACTGCATCATTAAAAGAAAAGATGATACGATTTGTTTTGCTTGCCCAGATACTTTAATTACCAATAACGTTCACATAATATCCAATTGAGCTATTGGATTAATTTGGGTTGAATTAATTTTAGATGTAACCATAAATAGTAATGCTATGGAATCACCTTATTTGGATTGTATAGAAGCCTGTCGTAAATGTATAGCCGATTGTCAATATTGTCTACTTCAGATGTCAGGAATGGAAAGTAAAAATGACTGCCCCCTGTGTTGTATCCTATGTATTGAATCTTGTTCGGCAGCACTGCAATTTTTAATGGCAGCTAGCCCATATGCCAAGGATTACTGTAACCTCTGCGCTAAAGTATGTCAATGGTGTGCAGAACAGTGCGCGCAACATGATCATAAACACTGTGAGGATTGTGCAAATTCTTGTGTTAAATGTATGGAGGAATGTCAAAAAGTAGTTATGACCTTATCCAATGAAATTTAAATTTCATCAATCTTACACCATCTTGGGAATATCTTTTTTGTAAGAGAACAGAGCTGTTATTTTAGGTATGTATTTATTGTTAAATGTTGTTTACAGTAAGGTTATGGGCATCTGCCAAAAAGAGATGGCAGAATATTTTGAAGTTATTTGCCATTAGATTTTAAGGGGTTCGAAATATAATAGTTGTAGGATGACATTGGAAATGGGATTGGTGTTTTTGGTTTTGTTCATTACAATAATTTTGTTTGCACTGGAGGTTTTTCCGGTAGATAAAATTGCCTTTTTTATAATTGTTTCATTAACCTTGTTGGGGCTTGTGAAACCGGAAGAGGCCGTTAGCGGTTTTTCCAATAGTGCCACTATAGCGGTTTTGGCTTTGATGATTCTGGCCATAGCTATGGAGGAAAATGGGGTTATTACATGGTTGACCTCCGGATTGGGTAAAATTAAAGTCCTCCCGTTGTTTGCAATAGCTCCTATTTTTATGATTGTAACCGCAAGTATTTCTGCTTTCATTAGTACTACGGCTGTAGTCATTGTTTTTATTAAAATTATCAACCAACTCTCAGATCGATTCAATATTTCCAAATCTAAATTATTGTTGCCTATTTCATTTGCAGGCATATTGGGGGGGTCTTGTACATTAATGGGTACCTCCACGAACCTTATTGTAAACTCTGTGGCACAAAATCTGGGGGCACCTGCCCTGAGTTTTTTCGAATTTACTACTATAGGATTAATTTTTCTAGCCGTGGCCATTGTCTACCTCACCATAATGTTAAAATGGCTGCCTTGGGGCGGGAAAAAGGAATTGGGGAACGATTATAGCGTTACGGATTATATTACAAGTGTCCGGATAAAATCCGGCTCGCAATTGGTAAATAAAAGATTGGAGGAAACATTTTTGTACAACAACCCGGAAATATCAATACTGAAATTGATAAGGGACAATAGGATTCACAATTCACCTGGAAAATATATCACCCTAAAGGAAAATGATCAGTTACTATTAATGTGTAACATATTAAACCTCACTAAATTGAACGATTCTCAAAATTTGGGGCTTAACGAACAAATTTATTGGATGGGGGCCGATCATCAATCCACTGGGGAAGACAAGGTTCCTAAATTGGAAGAACGGGTGTTTGTAGAACTATTGATGCTTCCCGGCGCAGCACTCTTGGGCAAGACTTTGGGGAATCTAAGAGGTTATATGCAACAGGATATTGTACCTGTTGCTATTAAGAAGCGCAAGACCTTGACAAATATTAAGGAACGATTGGTGAGGAGCAGTTCGGATAAATTAGTGCTGAAAGCAGGTGATCGTCTACTAGTAGATGTAAGTAGGCAAAACATAAGATCTTTGGAGGCTATTGAAAATATAGTGCTTTTACAGGAGTTTGATTCGCTTAAGACCCATTCGCGATTCGGAAGAATTTTATCCCTGGCTGTTCTTGGTTTAGTGGTCGTTCTAGCTGCTACAGGTGTTCTATCCATCATGGTTAGTGCTCTGGCCGGGGTTTCTGTATTATTACTCACCAATAACTTAAATTTGGACAGTGTATATAAAAAGGTAAATTGGCAAATTTTCTTTTTGTTGGCAGGGATGATACCTTTGGGTATAGCCATGCACAATACGGGAGCAGATATGTGGATTTCGGAAAAATTATTGGGTCTGTTGGTAGGCCAGTCAAAAATAATAATTATTGGGAGTCTATTTTTCGTCACCATGGTTATGAGCGGGGTGGTAAGTAATAATGCCACGGCAATTATTATGACCCCAATAGCAATGGCATTGGCAAGCGGACTAAATATGGATTTTAAGCCATTTGTCCTAGCTGTAATGTTTGCGGCCAATTTTAGCTTTTTTACTCCGGTAGGCTATCAGACCAATACCTTGATTTATGGAATAGGCAACTACAAATTCAAACATTTTTTCATTATAGGGGGCATTTTAAGCCTTGTCCTATGGATTTTGGCAACCTTTCTTTTGGTGCGGATGGCGTAGTTATTATTATTGTACAATGAGTTTCCTTTTTTTAAAGATGCTCTTTTAGTAATCATTGTAAATCGGTTATTTATGGCATACTTGAAAATTCGGCAGTATCTTCGTAGATTAGGCCCTATCAGAAGGAAATTTTTTATCGAATTCCTTTATTTATATAATATTGCATGAAGAATTTTTTTTCGCTGACCCTCCTTTTAGGATTGCTATTCTCCTGTTCCGGAAACAAAAAGGAATTGCAAGAGTCGGAATTCAAGGAAATACCCGCCACTAATCTCTCGGGAAACCAATTGGCAGAAATTCATTGTGCCAGTTGCCATCTCTTTGTTAAACCGGATCTGTTGCCGAAGTCCAGTTGGCAAAACGACGTACTTCCTGCAATGGGGCATCGATTGGGAATTTATAAAGGAAATGTACGACCAGATAGTCTCTTTGACAATGGAAGGAGCGGAGAAGTGGTTAAAAAAGCAAATATATTTCCGGAAAGACCTCTTATCGCCCAAGCGGACTGGAATAAAATAGTGGATTATTACCTTAACAATGCACCGGATACCATTTTGGCCCCCAAACGGGCCAATAAAATTAAAATGGGCCTTAAGCATTTTAAATACAGGGAGTCTGCTTTTTCCCATACTCCGGCCCTAACTTCCATGGTTAAAATTCTTCCCGAAAATAGGGGAGTGGTATTTGCGGATAGTAAACGAAATATAAATAGCTTAACGTTCCTCACCAAAGATCTTGAAAAGGATTTTGTACTTGGTCTAAAAATGGCACCTGTCCATTATTACGAAAGGTACGATACTATTTATTTGACAACTGCAGGGAAAAATATTTTTCCCAATGACGTGTCGGATGGGGCTTTACAAAAAATATTTACCAAGGGAACAACGGATTCATACACTTCCAATGAGGTGATCCCCAATTTGCAAAGGCCGGTTAATATGGCTTATGGGGATTTAAATAACGATGGATTGGAAGATGTAGTTGCCTGTGAATATGGTAATGAAACCGGAAAATTGGTTTGGTATGAGAATAATGGGGGTGATAAATACACGATGAGGATGTTGGACAACAGGTCGGGTGCCATTACCGCGGTGATAAAGGATGCCAATGGGGATGGTCTCCAAGATATTTTTGTGCTTATGGCTCAAGGGGATGAAGGAGTTGTGTACTATCAAAACCAGGGAGATGGCACGTTTTCCTCCAAAAGATTGCTTTCTTTTCTTCCTCTTAATGGTTCCCAATATATAGAGTTGGTAGATTTTAATGGAGATGGCTTCGATGATATTTTATATGTCTGTGGGGATAACGCAGATAAAACCCCCATATTAAAGGACTATCACGGTATTTATGTATTTCTGAACGATGGGAATTTAAATTTTGAGCAATCTTTTTTCTACCATTTAAACGGGGCTTATAAAGCTATGCCAAGAGATTATGATTTGGATGGAGATCTGGATATTGCAGCAATTTCATTTTTTCCTGATTATATGGGTTCTCCGGAGGAGAGTTTTGTCTACCTGGAAAATAAAGGTGATATGAAGTTTGAGGATTACTCCTTTCCGGAGTCGTTCAGAGGACGTTGGATCGTAATGGATGCGGAGGATATGGATGCAGATGGGGATATTGACTTGGCTCTAGGATCTTTTGTGTATTTTCTTCCATTAGGGGATACGACCGGTCTGGGCCAAAAATGGCTATCCAACGGACCGTCAATAATAGTATTGGAAAATACCACGAAATAAATCAATTACCTCAGAACAGAATTGGAATATCCAATTCCATTTATTTTTTTGACTACTGACTACTGACTACTGACTACTGACTACTGACTACTGACTACTGACTACTGACTACTGACTACTGACTACTGACTACTGACTACCCTTTCCTATATTTATCGTGCAGCCCCAAACCTTTTTCCAAAAGGGAAATACATTTCTCTAGGCGGGACTCCTTGGTCTTTTCCTGTTTGGCTTCAGAAATATACTCGCAATATTCCCTTTGTTTATATGGGGTTAGACTTTCATAATTAAGTTTTAAGGCCTGATTATTGTTAAGTGCTTTTTTTAACAAGGGAGGCATCAAAATTGGCTTGTTTTTTTCAGACGCAAGGGTAAGTCCCTTCTTTTGGTTGCTGATGGCTTCATGAAAATAGGATAAAACCGCGGCTTCATCAATATCCTCCTTAGTGCTGAATTTCCAGTGCCTCATGGCCTTTGTTTTGCCCTCTTGTGCATTTTCCAGCACTTTTTTTGGGTCTTTTAAAAAGACACCATTATAGAACCATATTCCGAAATGATGTTTAAAGGCCAAAATACCAAGAACATTCTTATTGTCTATAGTGTATACTGGGATACCCCATTTGTAAGTTTCAATAAATTCAGTTTTAAGGGCCAATTCCCGCAAAAGTCCAATACCATCCTTAAAGGGCTGTTCCTTTGCATAATAGGCTTCGATCTTTTCTTGTGGATCCATTTTTTCCTGCCAAATGAAATGTATATCGTTGCCCTTGAATGGGCTTATAACTTTTAGGGCTATCTTTTAGCTGTAAGTTCGCAAATTTTTACGATAACATCAACCGCTTTCTGCATGCTTTCTACAGGGACATACTCATATTTTCCATGAAAATTATGTCCGCCTGCAAAAATATTGGGACATGGTAAGCCCATATAACTTAATTGCGAACCGTCGGTGCCGCCGCGTATGGGTTTAATTAATGGTTTAATATTTAAGCTCTCCATGGCCTCTTTGGCGATATCAACAATATGCATTACAGGTTCAATTTTTTCGCGCATATTAAAATATTGGTCTTTGATATCAAGCTTTACGAAATCCCCGTATTCCGCATTCAAATTCTCCGTGATATATTGTAAAAGCTCTTTGCGCTGTTCGAATTTTTTCAGGTCATGATCCCTTATGATCAGTTCAATTTCGGCAAGCTCAATTTCCCCTTTAATATGGTGCACGTGAAAGAAACCTTCCCGGCCCGTAGTTTTTTGCGGGACTTCATGTCCTGGTAATTGGGAAATAAAATCGTTGGCAATCAAAATGGCATTTACCATTTTACCTTTGGCATAACCGGGATGTACACTTTTTCCTTTTATCGTTATTTTGGCACCTGCCGCATTAAAGTTTTCATACTCCAATTCCCCAATTTGGCTGCCGTCCATAGTGTAGGCCCAATCAGCACCAAATGCAGCAACATCAAAATGGTGTGCCCCGCGGCCAATTTCTTCATCTGGGGTAAAACCTACCCTAATTTTACCATGTTTAATTTCCGGATGTTGTATTAAATACTCCATGGCCGTAATAATCTCTGTTATTCCGGCCTTATCATCTGCACCTAACAAAGTGGTGCCATCTGTAGTGATAAGGGTATTGCCCTTGTATTGCAATAGGTCATCAAAATAACTGGGAGAGAGAATAATATTTTCCGCTTTGTTCAGGACAATATCCCCACCATCATAATTTTTGATTATTTGGGGCTTTACCTCGGTGGCGGTAAAATCTGGAGAAGTATCAAAATGGGAAATAAATCCAATAGTAGGCACTTCCTTTTCCAAATTACTGGGCAAAGTCGCCATAATGTAAGCTTTGTCATCGATAACTACATCCTGCATTCCTATTTGCTTAAGTTCCTCCACTAATTTATGGGCAAGTGTCCATTGCTTTTCAGTACTGGGGGTAGTGGCGGAGTTAGGGTCGCTTTGGGTATCTACGGTAATATAACTTATAAACCGGTCTATTATGTGTTGCATAAAACTAAATTTTAATCAAAAATACAGTTTATTATTTTTTATTTGGGCCTGTTGTGTCAACTGTATTGTATAGTATTGGCAGCCGTGGCTCTGGAGGTAATGTGAAGTAGCCCGAGAACCTAGTGTATAATGTGAATTTTAATATACTATTGATGGATTAATATGGAAAGATAACTTTTGGTGAGAAGCAAGTGGTTATATTATTACTTTATATTTGTATTTTAAATTAGCACAAAAACCTATGTGTAAAAAAGTTTTTTCCACCTTGATCTTTATTGTCGGATTTGTGATATCCGTACAGGCACAACAAGAATGTAGTTTGGCCATTGGCGCAACGGAATCGGATACTATTATACAAATATTTCAGCTAAAAGAAGAGCAGATAACCAATTTGGAGGAGTTTAAGGCGGCACTGGAAATAGAAACCCGCTTGTTGGATGAAGAGCGGAAAAATCTATTTGAAAATCACCCGCAAAGTACCCCTGAGGATTTAACGGCATTGGGAGCGAAGTATAAGGTTCTGGAGGAGCGAATGAAGCAGGTTTTTAAAAAATACGACCTTAAACTTTTAGCACTTTTTAATGAAAAGCAATACCAAAGGTATGTTACACTTTGTCAGGAAGTATCGCGGCAACCTTTGGTGGTGGTACCGGAATAAGTTGTAGTAAATGTTAATAAAAAGAGCGTGTTTAGGATAGTTTAGCACGGGTAGTTTGTATTTTTGCGGAAAATAGTTTAAATGTATAAGCAGCTAATCCGCCCCATCCTTTTTCAATTCGATCCAGAAAGAGTTCACCATTTTACTTTTAGAACAATTCGTTTTTTATCCAGTATAGGATTTGCTGGGATATTTAGGGCCATGTATTCGGTCAACGACCCTCGTTTGGAACGTGAATTGTTTGGGTTGAAATTTAAAAATCCGGTGGGATTGGCGGCAGGCTTTGACAAGGATGCCAAGTTGTACAATGAATTATCCGATTTTGGATTTGGATTTATTGAAATAGGAACCTTGACTCCCAAATCTCAGGATGGAAATCCGAAAAAGCGCTTGTTTCGCTTAAAGAAAGATCAGGCCATCGTCAATAGAATGGGGTTTAATAATAAGGGGGTGTTCGATGCTGTTGAAAATCTTAAAAAAAGTCATAGGGTATTGGTCGGGGGCAATATAGGGAAGAACAAGGTGACGCCCAACGAACTTGCAGCAAAGGATTATTTAATATGTTTTGATGCGCTTTTCGATCATGTGGATTATTTTGTTGTAAATGTTAGCTCACCAAATACTCCCGGCCTAAGGGAACTTCAGGATAGGCAACCTTTGACGGCCTTGCTGAAGGAATTGAAAAAGGAAAATAGCAAATTGGCAAAAGAAAAGGCTGGGAAGGAAAAACCCATTCTTTTGAAAATTGCCCCAGATCTAACGGATGACCAGTTGCTGGACATTATAGGCATTGTCAAGGATACGAACATAGATGGGGTAATTGCGACCAACACGACTATTGCCCGTGATAATTTGAAATCCGATGTTTTGTTAAAAGAAGAAACAGGTGGTTTAAGCGGTAGACCTCTTACCAAAAGAAGTACGGAAGTAATCCGGTTTTTGGCACAAAAAAGCAATAAGGCGTTTCCTATTATCGGTGTCGGTGGAATCCATTCTGCCGAAGATGCCCTTGAAAAATTGGACGCCGGGGCCGATTTGGTCCAATTATATACCGGGTTTATTTATGAAGGCCCGTCACTTATAAAGAGAATCAACAAGGCTATTGTTAGTAGAATTAAGAACTGAAAGGGATAAACAGTTTTATTTTGCAAAAAAAAAGCAGGCTTGTCCCAATGCTGGGTAAGCCTGCTTTTTCTTAGGCAAGGTTGATAATTCTTATCCCTTAAAACCTTTAATTATTTAGTCCAATAATCCACTACGGTAACATCTTCCAAATGTGGGGTCAATACCGCTCCAAAAGCCTTATGATCCGGATGTGGAAGATATATGGCCCTATCCTCTTCGCTATTGAAAGTGAGGAAAAAACAATGTGTTAATCCTTTGTTCAATCCTTCAGGACTGTTGTTAATTCCCCATTCGTAACCCACTATTTGTGGTATTTTGGAAGGTAAGGCGCTAAAAGCGGCCTCTACTTTTGCAATGTCCTCTTTGGAGGTATTGGCTTTAAACTTAAAAAGTACTACATGGCGCAATACGCTGTCCTGTTTTTTGGAATTTTCCATTGTTAAATCCTTGTTCAAATTATTAGTGTTTGGGATGTTGTAACTCATCAATAGTATTGCGGCCAAAAGGCTTACGGTATAAAAAACTGGTTTCATATATAAATTTTTGTGGAAGATATAAAAAAGATGGATAAGGGTTGTTCGTTGATATAATATTTATCAAGCTTTATTCGTCAAACCTATTTCAGAAGCCTTTGGCCAAATGCAATACAATAGCCCTACGAATGTGCCCTTGGTATCGGTGCCTAGAAGGGAGCTAAGACCTGCACTTTTGTTTAATGCCATTATTTATAGAAAAAGCGACAATTAATTGCTAATTTCCGACCTTTGTTCACCATACAAATTACCGGGATTTGAATTACGATATATTATTGACATTCGTATTGGCCACGGCCGCATTGGCCATTTCTCCAGGGCCGGACAATATTTTTGTGCTTATCCAGAGTATTACCAATGGAAAGAAATACGGCATAGCAACCGTTGCGGGATTAATGACCGGTTGTTTGGTACATGCAACCTTATTGGCATTTGGCGTTTCCGCTATAATTAAGCAAAACCCAAATTTGTTTTTTGTAATAAAATTGTTTGGAGCCATTTATCTTGTCTATTTGGCCTATAAGGTTTTCAGGAGTAGCGATTATCTGGAAATATCGAATAGTGGGGTAAATAAGAAATCATTGGGTGCCCTATATAAGCAAGGATTTATAATGAATGTTCTTAATCCTAAGGTTACTATTTTTTTCTTGGCCTTCTTTCCCGGGTTTTTGTTTAGTAATTATATAAATATTGTTGTTCAATTCTACGTACTTGCAGGGATATTTATATTGGTCTCTTTTACTATTTTTAGTGCTATAGCCGTCCTTTCTGGAACCATTTCGAAATATATAAATGAGCACGGGCAATTGGGAAAAGTCTTGAAATGGCTTCAGATTATTGTTTTTGTTGGTATTGCTGTTTATCTGTTAATATCTGATAAATAATATTAATTTTGATAAAGCTTAAGCAGGGGAATGTCCAATACCATTAAAATAATAGAATGTCCAAGAGATGCCATGCAAGGTATCAAAACCTTTATTCCCACAGAAAATAAGGTAAGGTACATTCAATCCCTTTTGAATTGTGGTTTCGACACCATAGATTTTGGGAGTTTTGTTTCGCCCAGGGCTATTCCACAAATGGTGGATACGGCTGAGGTTCTTTCCCAATTGGACCTGTCCAAGACTACTAGTAAGTTATTGGCTATTGTTGCCAATGTCAGAGGGGCAATGGATGCCTCCCAACATGGTTCCATTGATTATTTGGGATATCCTTTTTCCATATCGGAGAATTTTCAAATGCGGAATACCCATAAAACAATTGCTGAATCAGTAGCTACTTTGGAAGAGATTTTGAGAATAGCGAATGACTCAGGCAAGGAAGTAGTGACCTATATCTCTATGGGGTTCGGTAACCCATATGGGGATCCTTGGAATGTTGAGATAGTAAGTGAATGGACAACAAGACTGGCAGGGATGGGAGTAAAAATATTGTCGCTTTCCGATACCGTGGGTTCTTCCACCCCGGAAGTAATCGACTACTTATTTTCTAACCTGATTCCAAAATTCCCTGAAATTGAATTTGGTGCCCATCTTCATACCACTCCATCTAAATGGCACGAAAAAGTTGATGCTGCCTATAAGGCTGGCTGTCGTAGGTTTGATGGTGCGGTGCAAGGTTTCGGAGGGTGTCCTATGGCAAAGGATGAGCTAACTGGAAATATGCCCACAGAAAAGATGCTATCCTATTTTACCGCTGTAAAGGCCGACACCAATGTTAATTGGATGGCTTTTGAAGCTGCATTCAATAAGGCATCGGATCTGTTTTCTTCATATCATTGAAATAATTAGGCTGGCAGATTTCAAGATTACTTCGCGTTTTGTTAAATTTTTAAGTTTATTTAGATTTAGTTTAAATTAAGTTTGCCGGTTTGGTTCTTGATATTATATTTGCACCCGAAAATTATATTTATCCAATCTAAATAAGAACAATAAAATAATGAAAAGAATTTCGTTACTATTCGGTTTACTCATTGTAACAGGAGCATTCGCGCAGACTGCCAATGATTCCATTACCCTGGATCCACAAAAACAATTGAATGCGGCCCAGCGTTTGCTTTCAGGTAATTATGCGTCCGCCGTTACTGTTGGTGCCTATGGGGAAATGCTTTACAATCAGCCAGAAGGTGACAATGGAGAGATAGACGTTCAAAGGTTGGTATTGCTTTTGGGATATAGATTCAATGATAGGGCCCAGTTTGTTACTGAAATTGAATTTGAGCATGTTGAGGAGGTATACATTGAGCAGGCTTTTGTTAACTACAACCTTGGAAATAGTGTTAATCTAAGAGGTGGATTAATGTTGGTGCCGATGGGAATCGTTAATGAATACCATGAACCCACAACTTTTAATGGAGCAGAGCGTCCGGCCATGGACAATGTTATAGTGCCCACTACCTGGAGGGAACTAGGAGTTGGTGTCTTTGGTAGGGTGAATGATCTATCCTTAGGCTATCAAGCGTATTTATTCAACGGATTTAAATCTACTGAGGCCGATGGCGAAGGTGGAATCAATGGATTTTTGCAAGGTTCCAGTGGATTAAGGGGTGGAAGACAAAAAGGTATCAAATCTACTATTGATAGCCCAACCCTTTCAGCTAAATTGGATTATTACGGAGTCCCTGGTCTGCGTTTGGGACTTTCTGGGTATTTCGGAAAAACACAGGCAGCCGATGATGTAGAGGAGCTTACCGGAGCAAACATTGGAATTTCAATGGTTGGTTTGGATGCAAGATATGCTTATGGGAATTTTACCGCAAGAGGGCAATTTATATATGCTTCCCTTTCCGATACTGAGGATTACAACGCCTTAACCGGTAGTAATTTGGGTAGCGCGCTACAAGGATGGTATGTGGAAGGTGCCTATAATCTTTTGCCAGCTGGTAATGAGCAAAAATTGTTTGCCTTTGCCAGATACGAAAAATATGATACCCATGCCGATACAGCGGGTGCCTTGGTAAGGAACAATGCATACAACAAAACCGATGTAACAACAGGTCTTACCTATCATTTAGCTCCTGGGGTGGTATTGAAAGGAGATTATCAATTTAAGTCGGACGCAGTAGATAATAGTGATCTGCAAAATGTATTGAATTTTGGAATAGGGGTTTGGTTCTAATCCAGAAAAATGGAAATTACTAATTCATGGCCCTAAATATCTTAATTATTATTAAAAATGATTCTAAATTAGTATATTTGGGGCATGAATTTTAGAAAACGGATAACGGTTGTTTTAGTTATATTTTCTATGGTATTTTTTGGGTTTGGAATCCCGAAAAATGTTCAAAAGAAAATGGATAAGGAAGTAGAAAAGGTATTTGATACCACGAATTATTCCTTTGTGCCAATTACTGTTTCAAAAGCAGTAAACGAAAAGCTTCCAACCAAGATTACCACTGATAATTTCTTTCAAATAAAAGAGGGCAATAACCTGTTAGGGTACGCCTTTGTAGATCAGGCAGCCAGTAAAACGGCTCAGTTCGACTATTTGGTCATCTTTAATCCCAATCTGGAAATCATCCACTCCAAGGTCTTGATATATCGTGAGGAATATGGTGGAGAAATTGGAAGTAAAAGGTGGTTGGAACAGTTTATTGGAAAAACGGGAAAAGATAGGGTTAGCCATGAAACCAACATAGATGGTATTTCTGGGGCAACGATTTCGGTAAGATCCATGACTACCTCCATGGACAACCTATTGCAAACGGTTGGAATTCTTCAAGAAAAAAAGATGCTTTAATGGGGTATGATGGTCTATTATTGGCACTACCCAAGGGAATAAAATGGTTTGTTGCCACCTTTGTTCTTGTATTGAGTATTGGCTTTTATACAGGTCTCTTGTTTGTTTCGGAAACCAGTACTTCCTCGCCCGAAGGAATTGTGGAAAATTATATGGGAAATGAGGACGATGAAGAGGCCGAGGTAATGAAGTTTAAAAAAGGGGAACGGGAGATGCTTACCATAATACACACCCATATTCTTTCCATGTCGCTCATTTTTTTTCTACTTGGTGGTCTGGTATGGCTTGCGAAACTTCCTCACAAGCTTAAAATGTTCCTCACTATTGAACCTTTTTTATCCGTGATTTTAACTTTTGGGGGCATTTATTTAATGTGGTCGGGGCTACTTTGGATGAAATATGTGGTTATCCTTTCCGGAATTTTAATGACCTTGACCTATAGTATTGCTGCGCTCTTGGTGATTTATCAATTGTGTAAGAAAACGGTAACGGTCAATTAACACAATAACTATTCATCAGTTCCTTTAAATGTAGTATATTTGCACGCAATTAATCTTTAATTGCTATGCAAGCTCACCTAAATAAAATTGTTGGAGAAGGTCTTACGTACGATGACGTACTTTTGGTTCCAGCCTTTTCAGAAGTACTTCCTAGGGAAGTCAATATTCAAACAAAATTTACTAGAAACATTACGATCAATGTTCCCATCGTTTCTGCAGCTATGGATACCGTAACGGAATCCCGTATGGCCATTGCCATTGCCCAGGAAGGTGGAATAGGAGTTTTGCATAAGAACATGACCATAGAACAGCAAGCGCTGAAGGTACGCAAGGTAAAACGAGCGGAAAGTGGTATGATTATAGACCCTGTTACCCTGCCTTTAAATTCTAAGGTAAGGGATGCAAAAGCGAACATGAAGGAATTTAGCATTGGTGGAATACCCATTGTAGATGATGAAGGTAAATTGATAGGAATCGTGACCAATAGGGATCTTCGTTTTGAAAAAAATAATGATCGTCCCATTTCCGAGGTTATGACCTCCAAAAATCTAGTTACTGTAAGCGAGGGGACTTCCTTGGAGCAGGCGGAGGATATTTTGCAGGAGAATAAAATTGAAAAATTACCAGTTGTCGACAAGGACTACAAGCTTGTTGGGTTGATTACCTTTAGGGATATTACAAAACTAACCCAAAAGCCTATAGCCAATAAGGATCAGTACGGAAGATTACGGGTTGCCGCAGCTTTAGGGGTTACCGGTGATGCTGTGGATAGGGCAGAAGCTTTGGTCAATGCAGGGGTAGATGCTGTGGTAATCGATACTGCACATGGGCATACCAAAGGTGTAGTGACTGTTTTAAAGGAAGTTAAAAAGAGATTCCCAGATTTGGAAGTTATTGTAGGTAATATAGCTACTGCAGAAGCTGCGAAGTATTTGGTAGATGCGGGAGCCGATGCTGTGAAAGTCGGAATAGGTCCCGGTTCAATCTGTACCACCCGTGTGGTTGCAGGGGTTGGTTTTCCTCAATTTTCAGCGGTATTGGAAGTGGCTGCTGCTATTAAGGGCAGTGGGGTACCAGTTATCGCCGATGGTGGAATCCGTTATACGGGGGATATTCCCAAGGCCATTGCCGCAGGGGCCGATACGGTAATGTTGGGCTCTTTGTTAGCTGGAACAAAAGAATCACCAGGCGAAACGATTATCTACGAAGGACGTAAATTTAAATCCTATAGAGGGATGGGTTCTGTAGAGGCCATGAAACAAGGTAGTAAGGATAGATATTTCCAGGATGTTGAAGATGATATCAAAAAATTGGTACCGGAAGGAATCGTAGGTCGTGTACCCTATAAAGGCGATCTTTATGAGAGTATCCATCAGTTTATTGGTGGTCTTCGTGCCGGGATGGGATATTGCGGTGCCAAGGATATAGAAACGCTAAAAGAGACTGGGAAATTTGTTAAGATTACTGCAAGTGGAATCAATGAGAGCCATCCACATGACGTAACCATTACCAAGGAATCACCTAACTATAGTAGATAAGCAGGTATTGTATGATACATTTAGATAAATAAAAAAGCCGGTTTACCGGCTTTTTTTATTCTTCATTATGTCTTAAATATAATGTCAATTCTACTATTTGCTTTCGCTATCGTAGGTATTCCAATCTTTCTCCTTGTGAATGTTGTCACCAAAATATTTGGCTATTTTCAGGAAAGGTTCCGGTTTTTGATACCCCGGAACGGGAGAAAGCATATTCATCTTTTCATCCAAGAATATTGTCGTGGGATAACTCATTTTACCCTGCATCAGTGCTGCCGCAAATTCGTGATAGCCATTTCTGCCTGAAGGAACAAATTTGAAGGTTTTGCCTTTGAAAACAATGGGTTCCTTGCCTTCTCCATCCAACTTCACCATATAATAGTTTTTGGACATGTATTCGGCAACTTCTTCATTCTGAAAGGTATCCTTGTCCATTTTTTTGCACCATCCACACCAATCGGTATAGACATCAATAAAAATTTTCTTTGGATTTTTCTCCGTTTCAGCCAATTTGGCCGCTTCATCCCAACTTAGCCATTTAACTTCCTGTGCCATGCTACCAAAGGGTAAAATGGCTAGACAAAAAAGAACAGCTATTTTGTAAAATGATTTGGAAACTAATTTCACGACCATATTTTAAGGGATTAGTCCTACAACAACATCAAAACTAACGAAAATTCAGCAATTTTATTTTGCTATTGCCTTTTCTTTAACAGTCGTGAATAAGTCCTGGACATCGATCTGGTTTTTGATAAGATCGTCAAAAGTTTCCCTTTCCCTTATTAGAATTGCTTTTCCTTTATGCCATAAAACCTCTGGAGGTCTAAATCTTGAGTTATAATTGCTGGCCATTGTGAAACAGTAGGCACCTGCATTTTTAAAGCATAGAATGTCGCCTTCCGAAATCTCGCTGATGCGCTTGTTGCTTGCAAAAGTATCGGTCTCACAAATATAACCTACCACGGAATAATAGCGTTCACGTCCTTCCGGATTGGAGATATTCTCAATGCTGTGGATGGCGCCATAAAACATGGGGCGTATAAGATGGTTGAATCCAGAATCGACACTGGCAAAAACGGTTGAAGTGGTTTGTTTTACCACATTAACTTTTGCTAGGAAGAAACCGGCTTCACTTACCAAAAATTTGCCTGGCTCAAAAGCCAAGGTCAATTCCCTGCCATATTCTTTGCAAAAAGAGTTGAAACGTTGTCCTAATTTTTTGCCCAATTCCTCAATATTGGTTTCAATGTCCCCTTCTTTGTAAGGAACTTTAAATCCACTTCCGAAGTCTATAAACTCAAGATCTTGGAAATTCTTGGCAGTTTCAAAAAGAATTTCGGAAGCGTAAAGGAATACATCTATATCCAAAATATCACTTCCCGTATGCATGTGTATCCCATTTACCTTCATGTTCGTAAGATTAACGATGCGCAGTAAATGAGGTATTTGGTGTATGCTGATGCCAAACTTTGAATCAATATGACCTACAGAGATTTTAGAATTTCCTCCGGCCATTACGTGTGGATTTATTCTAATACAAACAGGAATATCCGGATGCTTGCTGCCAAACTGTTCCAAAATGGATAGGTTGTCAATGTTGATTCGTACTCCTAATTTCGCTGCCTCTTCAATCTCTTCCAAGGACACCCCATTTGGAGTAAATATAATGGAGCTAGGTTCAAAACCAGCCATGAGCCCCAATTGAACTTCTTGTATGGAAACCGTATCCAGGCCGCTTCCCAAACTGTTCATCAATTTTAATATTGCAATATTCGAAAGTGCCTTTGTGGCGTAATTTAATTGTAATTTCTTTACGTCTTTAAATGCATTGGTCAATCTATGAAACTGGGATATTATTTTTTCAGAATCATATACATAGACTGGGTCACCATAAGTTTTTGCTATCTTTAATAAGTCAGTGTTTCGCATTGTTCAAAATTTTATGCAAATTTAGACTACTTATTGATTTTGAGCAAAAATATATAGCAATAGTTGAAAAATGTAACATATTGTTATTTATGTAACAATAGTAGGATTGTCCGGGTTTGAGTTTTAATGAGTCCGTTGTAATTTTAAACAAGAAATTTATGTTGCTACCCCTGTTTCCTTTACCGTCCGTTTTTTTTCCTGGCGAAATGGTTGCCCTTCATATTTTTGAAGAACGCTACAAACAATTGATAATGGATGTCAGGGAATCAGCTATTAATTTTGGGGTTCCTGCTTATGTTGATGGGGAAATAGCTTATGGAGCAGAATTGGAATTGAAGGAAATAATAAAAACTTATGACTCTGGAGAAATGGATATTGTTTGTGTTGGCCAGCGTACCTTTAAAATAAATACTTTTCAAAAAGTCATGGACGGCAAATTGTACGCGGCGGGCGAGGTGGAGTTTTTGCCCCATTACGATGACAGTGTTACAACCTTAAAAGAAAATGTCCTTAGCCTTATCGTTGAGCTTTATGGTCTAATGGATGTATCCATTCTGGGGCTTACGGCAGAGAATTTTGATATTTATCAACTGATACATAAAATAGGTCTTTCTCTTTCACAGGAATACAAACTCCTGAAAATGACCTATAAAAGTGAGCGCTTATTGTTTGTTAAAGCTCATTTAACAAATACTATCCAAGTATTAAAACAGGTAAACCAATCTAAGGAAATGATAGGGATGAACGGACATTTTAAAAATTTCGACCCTATAGATTTTAAGGATTTCAAAATTTAGAATGAAACCGCAAGGTTTGGCTTACTATATGGTGCTATCTTCCAAAAAACCTAGTTTTGATAGTTTGTTGATTTTGATCTAAAAGCTTATCCAATTTCTTTGTCCATGGCACTAAGTATTTTTCTGTTTTATTTAATTAGGGTAAATCCGCTGTGTTTCCTATTTTTGCAACTGAACAAATAGAACCTTCAATTTATGAACCTTCACGAATATCAAGGAAAAGAGATTTTAGCGAGCTTTGGAGTACGCATTCAACGCGGTTTAGTGGCTTATAATGCCAAGGAAGCAGTAGATGCTGCCAAACAATTGACTCAGGAAACCGGGACCGGTTGGCATGTAATTAAAGCCCAGGTTCACGCAGGTGGACGAGGAAAAGGAGGAGGAGTTAAATTGGCTAAGAATTTGCGCGAGGTAGAAGATATTGCTGGATCTATCATTGGTATGAATTTAGTTACTCCGCAAACTTCAGCGGAAGGTAAAAAAGTACATAAAGTTTTGGTTGCCGAGGATGTTTATTATCCTGGAGACAGTGAAACCAGCGAATTCTATATGTCCGTTTTATTGAACAGGGCAGCTGGAAGAAATATGATCATGTATTCTACCGAAGGTGGAATGGATATAGAGGAGGTTGCGGAGAAAACGCCTCACCTTATTTTTACCGAGGAAATAAACCCGGCCACTGGGCTATTGCCTTTTCAGGCAAGGAAAATAGCTTTTAACCTAGGGTTGTCGGGAACGGCTTTTAAGGAAATGACCAAGTTTGTCATTAGTTTATACAAGGCTTATGTGGAGAGCGATGCAAGTCTATTCGAAATAAATCCAGTTCTTAAGACTTCTGACGATAAGATTATGGCAGTGGATGCCAAGGTGTCCATTGATGACAATGCACTTTATAGAAGAAAGCAATATGCTGAAATGCGAGATTTGCTAGAGGAGAATCCAATAGAGGTAGAAGCAAGGGCAGTAGGTCTTAACTACGTTGATCTGGATGGAAATGTTGGTTGTATGGTGAACGGTGCTGGATTGGCAATGGCTACAATGGATCTTATTAAAATGGCCGGTGGTGAGCCAGCCAACTTTTTGGATGTAGGGGGAACTGCTGATGCCAAAAGGGTAGAAGAAGCCTTCAGGATTATTTTGAAGGATCCTGCTGTTAAATGTATCCTTATAAATATTTTTGGTGGTATTGTTCGTTGCGATCGTGTAGCGCAAGGAGTAGTGGATGCCTATAAAAATATGGGAGATGCCATAAAGGTGCCTATTATTGTAAGATTACAGGGTACCAATGCTGAATTGGCCAAGGAAATTATTGATAATTCTGGTTTGGCCGTACATTCCGCAGTTCAGTTTCAAGAAGCTGCAGATAAGGTGAAGGAAGTATTGGCATAGTGCCAATTAAGTATAAAAAAGGAAAAGGCAGTGCTGTAATAGTACTGCCTTTTTTTGTTGTTGAAGGTGTTTTATATTGTAGGAAATTGAAACAAACCCGAAAGTTATCTTGAAAAGTTCTAAAGGATCAGGACTTTTTTTTGTTTTTGTATTTTACAGGACTAATGTCGTGGTCCATTTTCTTTTTTTGTTGCTCCTTGAATCCTGGTTTTTGATGTCCTTTGAAAATGGGTTCCTTTTTTGGTTTGGGCAACGATAGTTTTGGGTCTTTTGGATTCTCCCTTGTGCCACGATAATGGATTACCAAGCCATTTAAAAAATTACGTAAAATTTGGTCGCCACATTCCACATAGTTGGGGTGATCTTCCTTTCTGAAAAAAGCGCCCAACTCGCTTTTGGTAATTTTAAAATCGACTAATTTTAAAATCTCTACAATTTCATCATCCCGCAATTTTAAGGCAACCCTTAATTTTTTAAGAACATCATTATTGGTCATATAATAAATTTTTTCACAAGATATTACAAAAAATAGGATGTGGTGCTAGTTTGGGATTACTTTCCTGCATCCGAAGACAAGAAATCAATGCTATTTAATGTAACTTAGTGTTAAACTGTAATTTATGAGTACGTATTTGGAGAAGTTGGGTATTCTTGCCCAAATGATTTCATTCGCAAAAGTAGATAATGAAATTAAGGATTCGGAGTATGATTTTTTGCTAGGTGTGGCAAAACAATTGGAGGTCGATAAAGAAACCTTCGATTCTCTTTTTCATAAGAAAGTTGAGAAGGTATTGCTTAAATCCGAGGCGGAGCGCATCCTTCAATTTCATCGCCTGGTACTGCTTATGAATGTGGACCAGGAACAGCGCCTGGTCGAAATTGAACAGCTTCATAATATAGGGCTCGGATTTGGACTTCCCCAGGCGGCTATAGAGCAAGTTCTTACCATTATGCACAATTATCCTGACAAGGTAGTCCCTCCTGCCGTGCTGATAAATATATTTAAAGCTTATAATAATTAATTAAAAATGACATAATGGCTTGCTTTTAATCCAAATAAGCGACATAATGACATAGAAATGCATTCGGTATAACATTTGCCTTTTAGCTCATGAGAATTTAAAGTATAACTTAAAATATAAAAGTCATGAGTCTAGTAAAAAGAAATAATGTTATGTTTCCATCATTAATGAATGAAATTTTAAGACCAGATTGGTTTGGTGGTGTAGATAACTTCAAGCAGAGTGTTCCGGCCGCCAATGTAAAGGAAACTGAAAGTGAATATGTATTGGAATTGGCAATACCTGGTAGGAAAAAAGAAGATTTCAATGTTGAAATCGATAATGATATCCTAACAATTTCCTCAGAAGTAAAAAATGAGGAAAACAAAGAGGATGAAGGATATACCAGAAGGGAATTTACTTTTTCTTCCTTTAAAAGAGTGTTTAGTCTGCCGGAAACAATTTCCTTGGATAAAATTAACGCTACCTACGAAGATGGAATCCTAAAGTTTGTTCTTCCCAAAAAAGAAGAGGCATTACCAAAGCCTAAAAGATTAATTGAAATAGCGTAAGCTTAAAAGTAGTTGTGTATCCTTTAGGATACATTATAGATTGGTTGGTTGATTGGAAAAGCGCTTCGGGAAATCGAAGCGCTTTTTTGTTTTGCTAAATCTCCCTGAAACCATTCTTAATAAAATGTAGTGGGTTTGTATTTTATTCCTGTTCCTGAAGCGATTTAATTTCGTCCCTTAACTTAGCGGCTTGCATAAAATCCAAGTCCTTGGCCGCTTTTTCCATAGCCTTTCTTTTATCCCTTATCATTTTTTCCTTTTGTTCGTTGGTGAGATACAATAGGTCGGGCTCTGCAGCTTTCATTTCTTCTTTCTCAAAATGATAGGTGGAGACAGAATTTTTGGCTAAAACACTGTCCAAACTTTTGTTAAGCGCGGTGGGGGTAATATTATTTTCAAGATTATAAGTGCTTTGTTTTTCGCGTCTATAGTTGGTCTCATCTATTGTTTTTTGCATGCTGTTGGTTATTTTATCCGCATACATAATGGCTTTTCCATTTAGATTCCTGGCTGCACGGCCCACTGTCTGGGTGAGTGACCTTGCACTTCTAAGAAAGCCCTCCTTGTCAGCATCCAGTATGGCCACAAGGGAAACTTCTGGTAGATCCAGACCTTCCCTTAATAAATTCACCCCTATAAGTACGTCAAAAACACCTTTGCGCAGATCCTGCATAATTTCAACGCGTTCCAAGGTATCCACATCACTATGTATATAGCGACAGCGAACATTTATTCTGGTCAAATATTTGGCCAATTCTTCCGCCATTCGTTTGGTTAAAGTAGTGACCAATGTCCGTTCATCCTTTTCCACCCTCACTTGGATTTCCTCGATGAGATCATCAATTTGGTTCAAGCTGGGACGGACTTCAATTATAGGGTCCAATAGCCCTGTTGGCCTGATTACCTGCTCTACATAAACGCCTTGGCTCAATTCCAATTCGTAGTCTGCAGGAGTGGCGCTTACATAAATAACTTGATTTTGAAGCGCTTCAAATTCCTCAAATTTTAACGGTCTGTTGTCCATCGCTGCAGGCAGCCTAAAGCCATATTCCACTAAATTTTCCTTTCTCGATCTATCGCCGCCATACATCGCGTGTACCTGTGGAATGGTAACATGGCTCTCATCAACAACCATTAAATAATCTTTTGGGAAATAGTCCAACAAACAGAATGGACGGGTTCCAGGTTCCCTACCGTCCAAATACCTGGAATAATTTTCTATTCCTGAGCAATATCCAAGTTCCCGTATCATCTCCAAATCAAAATTAGTACGTTCTTCCAGGCGTTTTGCTTCCAGGTGTTTCCCTATTTCCTTGAAATAATTTACCTGCAGCACCATATCCTCCTGAATAAGGTGAATGGCATTCTGCAGTACATCCGGTGAGGTCACGAACATATTGGCAGGGTAAATATTGAGCTGTTGGTACTTTTCCAATATTTTATTCTTGTAGGGGTCAAAGGCCTCTATTTCCTCAATTTCGTCCCCAAAAAAATGAATTCTGAAGGCATGGTCGGCATAACTCGGAAAAACGTCCACTACATCGCCCTTTACCCTAAAATTTCCGTTTCTAAAATCGGCTGTCGTTCTCGAGTACAGGCTTTGTACCAATTGATGAAGGAATTTGGTCCTCGGAATAACTTGGTCTTTCTCTATCCCAATAACATTTTTCTGAAATTCCACTGGATTTCCAATACCGTATAAACAGGAAACCGATGCCACTACCAAAATGTCCCGTCTACCCGATAATAGGGAAGAAGTGGCGCTCAACCGCAGTTTTTCAATATCCTCATTAATGGAAAGGTCCTTTTCTATATAGGTGCCACTTGAAGGTATATAAGCTTCGGGTTGATAGTAATCGTAATAGGATACAAAATATTCTACCGCGTTCTCAGGAAAAAACTGCTTAAACTCCGAGTATAATTGTGCAGCAAGGGTTTTATTATGTGCCAATACCAAAGTTGGTCGCTGAACCTGCTCTATGACATTGGCAACGGTAAAGGTTTTTCCGGACCCTGTTACCCCTAAAAGGGTCTGGTAGCGTTCATCGGCCTCAAGGCCCTCTTTTAATTGTTTAATAGCTTGGGGCTGATCACCAGTAGGTTTAAATTCGGAAACAACTTTAAATTTCATGTGCAATGCATTGAGGAACTCCTATAATTTCGTCTAATCTTTTACTTTAGGACCTATGATAAAAAAAATCATATTCGTTTTATGACCTAAAATTAACAAATAGCGGGCAATACTGCGGTGCTTCGGCCACTATTTATGACCATTTTGGCACTCTACAGTGTATCGTATATGTTGCAGGTGCCAAGGGGTATAAGCTTTTGGAAATTAGCTTTACAAATCCCGTTTTTTCAAAAGGGCGTATGAAAGGTAAATGAAAATTGCAGTCCAACATCCCACTATCAAAATTTCATAAAAATGTACGGTATAGTCCTTATTGAATTGTTCCCCCACTTGTTCTACCATGCTTTGTACTGCTTTAAATCTGGAAGCCGGCTCTTTGATAAGGTTGCTCATAGACTCTAAGGGGAGGAATTTCATAACGTTGGCCGAAGCTTCCTTGCCGGCAAGCCACCATACCAAAAAGCGGATACCCAAATTTTCAATGGCAAACCATATAATTAAAAAGCCCAGGGCAAAGGCCGATCGCTTAACCAATATTCCAAGGAAAAGACAAAAGGAGAAGAAACCCAACAACTTAATGAAATATGCCAATAAATATTCCAAATCCGAAAATATGATAGATGCCTCCGTGAAATCGGAATAGAAGAGCCCTAAGACTAATGAAACAACAAAAACAAAAAGGGTAGAAATGACCGAAAAAGCGAAAACCGTCAAGAATTTTGAGGCGATAAATTCCTTCTTGCTCAGCCCATCTATTAAATTTTGTTTTAGGGTCTTATTACTGTATTCGTTCGCCATCATGGATACAATGACTATAGCAAAAAAGAGCTTCAGGCCACTTGCAATCCAGGTATTCAAGTGCCATATGTAGGGAAAATTGAAAATACCCTGTTCGGCCACATGGAACTGAATGGGGCCAATATCAAATTTTATTGCGGCCAACAATGCCATGCAGAGGATAAGGACGAAATAGGAAATGATAAGGACCTTACTCGCATTGTTGTTCCATAATTTAATAAATTCTATCTGTAATAAACGTAACATATTTTTATGCGTTTAAGGGTAGTATTGCGGTTAATCCTTATGGTTGGTCAAGCTAAGGAATTGTTCCTCAAGACTTTCTTTGCGTTTTACCAAATGCGATAGCACTATGCCATTGTTAAATAAGTCCTGATTTAGGGTGCTCGCCTCCATTTCTTCTTTTAAAATTGCGGTTATTAAACCATTTTCCTGCTTAATAGGGCCAAAACTGGCATGTTTGTTCAGGAACGTTAGCAGGGCCGCATCATCGATTGCCCTAAGTTCAAAGAAACCATAACTGGTCAACATTTCGTCAACTGGGCCCGAATAGAGCATTTCGCCTTTTCTTAGGATAATCACATGGCTACAGACTTTTTCTACCTCGTCCAATAAATGTGAGGCCAGTAGAATGGTGGTACCCTGTGAGGCAATTTTTTTTATGATCTCCCTTATTTGATGAATTCCCTGAGGATCCAAACCATTGGTAGGTTCGTCCAAAATTAATATTTCTGGATCGTTGAGAAGTGCCGAGGCAATGGCCAATCGCTGTTTCATGCCCAAGGAGTAGGTGCTGAACTTACTGTTTTTTCGTTCCAGAAGTCCGACCATTTCCAATTTTTCTTCAATTTTATCTTGGGAAACTTCTTTGATTTTGCAGACCAATTTCAGATTTTGAATGGCCGTCATATAGGGGTAGAAATTGGGGCGTTCAATAATGGCGCCTACTTTTTTAAGGGCGGCGTGGGTGGAAATGGTTCCCCCGAACCATGAAAAATCACCAGCTGTTCTATTCACTACGTTCAATACAATTCCCAGGGTGGTCGATTTTCCGCTACCATTTGGCCCTAAGATGCCATAAACATTGCCTTTTTCAATACTAAAGGAAAGGTCTTTTACCGCAGTTAGATATCCAAATTTCTTGGTAAGGTGGTTTACGGTCAGTATAGTTTCCAAAATGGGATAGATTTTTTGATTCTTTGTACTTACTTGACGAAGAAATCGTTATTTTGTTACAAATTAAAGTTTTTTCCATGTCCGAAAGATTAATGTCCAAGAAAAAGCCTGCATTTCCAGTCAATAGTAAATTGGATGCTTATTTGGAGCACTATAGCAGAAAAATTGAAATTCCAATTTTTTATGAGGATCTGTTGCGTTTTTCTGGGTCTATTGTTGTCTATGACTCCAATGAGGAGGACACTCTTTGGGTGCGTGTGTATTACAGTGAGTTCGATAGGGTCGAAATCGATATTAGTTTAAAGAAAGTATATTCCATTTTGCATTCCGATGGTAGTGATAGCATATTTCCATTTTTAAATGTAGATGCGGTGGACTATTGTACTTTTGGCAACTCCAAGCCCTTTAGGATAAAGGTAAGGAATATACTGAATGACAATTTCACTTATTTCTATGTAAAAAGAACCGATGCCTCCAGAATTTACGGACTGGAACTTGAGCATATGTTATCGCCCTATAACCTTAACTTCTTAGTCTATGGGGATACTTTGATTGAGGAGCATATTGCCGGTATTCCGGGAGATGTGTTTATCAAGGATTTTTTGCCGAAATGTACGGAATCGGAAAAATCGCAGTTGGCCAAAGAATTTGTCAAGTTTAATGAACGTTGTATGATCCGCCTTTTGGGGGATATGCGATCCTATAACTACGTTATTGTTCCTACCCACGATTTTGATCACGTGGTATATAAAATAAGGGCAATAGATTTTGATCAACAGTGTTATGAGGGAAAATTAAAAGTGTACAGGCCCCAGTTTTTTAAGGAAAATTATAAAATGGTCATGTTGGTTAAGGAGAAGTTGCAGCGTAATTCTGTTGATCAATATAAAATAGAGGAACGCTCCATTGTGGCAAAAAGAATTCTGAGTTCTGGGAACCGTATTAAGCGACTCATTTCCATAGTCAAGACAGATGATATATCCAATGACGATAATATTGCGGCCCTTTCACAGCATATTTATGATCTTACAGGTGATATCGACTTTAAAAAATGTAAGACCATGGGGGAAGTGTTGGCGCTTGCGTTGGATTTTGTGAAAAGAAATTATGAGGATGTTAGTATGAAACAGATTATAGAGAACAGGATCAATTTATAAGGTTGTCATATTCGATATTCTGGCGTAAACCCTATAACAATATTAAAATAAACAAGGCCGAAGCATATAACTTCGGCCTTGTTTGTTTTATAACCCTAGGTACTTTTTTAATCTATGTTTCAGGGTAGCTTGTATATATTTCTAACTTTTCTGTTCCTTGTTAAAGTAGACCAGGTAGTAGTACATTTGGCGCTCTTCGTCCCAGCCTTTTTCTACAAATTTTTGGGCTGATTCCGGATTTATAAAATCGAGCTTTATCTGGATATTGGTGTCCAGGTTAATGACGTTTTTTATTTTTTTTCTGGCGTCGGAAACCGCCTTGTTGGCAATGTCGAAAGTAGAGACATCCTCGATACTGTATTTAGGACCTTTTTCTACTTTGTAGTGCTTAAATTCAGGTATCAATTCCGGATTTTCCATAACCTCGTTCAAGAAATTGGTCTCTTCAAAAGCGTCATTTTTGGCAAAATGATTCACCGCCCTGTTCATGAACAACACCTCTTGCTGTTTGTCCTCAGCAGGTAAAACCACATCTTTGGCGAAGTTCTGGCAGAATTTCAAGTAGTTTTTTGTCTTAAAATTGTCATCGGACAAGGCATCCACCCCTAGAAAATTTTCCAACCAGTATTTGGTATCGTAGCGATTGCTGTCAACTGAAAGTACTTTATAGCCTTCTTCCTTATCGGTATTGAAAATAAGGCAGCCCTTGTCCAATTTATTAATGTTGATCCCCTGTTGCACCAAAATATCCAAGCTATTTCCTTTTTCCTGAAATTGCAGGAAATCGTGTTTGAGCTCGCTTTTGAATATACCCACGGCATTCACTTTTACATTATCCAACATTAGATCTGTAAGATAGGCAACATAAACTTCACCGCTTTTGATATGAGGATGGTTCGACTGGTCGAATAATTGGGTCGCTATTCTTTTTGAATTGGCATGGAGGCTACTGGGCTCCTCAAAAATATCGGAAACAATTTTGTAGACTTCATTAAATTCAACGTCGGATTCATGGGAAAAATAATAGTAATTTTCCTCCTTTTCCCTAAAAGGTTTAAAGAAATATTCCTTTAACAGTCCGGTAGTTTCGTCGTTAAGTGAAAATGGTTCCTCAGAGAGAAAGATACCTTCACTCTTATTTTTGTTTCCCACACGGTGTATGGAAATAGTTTCAATTTGGGTAGGGTATAAGTTGATCATGGATAATGGAAAATATTTAAGGGTTATTTTGTGCTTAAAGCCCTTTTGAGGCTTTTTTTTTGGATCACTTTTTGTAATTAGTCGATCCTAATGTGCTACAGCATTAATCTACAGCTACAGGAATTATCAGTTCCAGTTTTCATCAAAATCCAAATCTTCGTAATTGTCAAGGGTATTGTCAAAATCGAATTCACTTTCATCCGCTTCAAACTTTTTTTCAGGTGGTGAGTCGGGCAATTCACCAAAACTGAAAAGAGTATTTGGATAGGTCTTTGCGTCTTCTTTTTCCACAATGTCGGCCAATTCAACGAAGAAGGTCCACATACTTAAAAAGTCATATACGTAGATTAGCTTTGGAGAATGTTCCGTAAGAATGTCCTCTAACAGAATCTCATTCATTAAACGAACATCGGAGCCATTTTCACTCATGTCAAATAAGGCAATTTCCTCATCTTGTCTCCACTCTTCGTCACAGGTATAAAAAGAGGCCATTTCATTTCCCAAAAAGCCAAAAGCCTGGGTAATGGCATTGTGAAGGTCTTCCATAGAATTGCTTTCCTCTATTTCAATATCCCTAAAAATATCTTCCTCTGCATCTAGAATAATCCTTATTTTGTAAATCATCAGGTCCTTTTTTTGTGGTGGCAAAGTTACAAAGTTTTCATGGTTTTAAAAGCATTTATAGCTTCCAATACCAAATAGAATTGAAAACCGAATAAAACTGATGCAAGCACAAGATGTAATGGCTGGGAAGCAAAAGGAAAATCCAGATAGTACATGGCCATTCCGGAAATAACCTCTAGAAGTAAAAGCGCCAATACCCAGTTTATTTTAGAATAACCTAGGTTTAATTTATAGATTCTAATGGCTAGGGCCAAGTTCAAAAGGACTACGATTATGGAAAAGGAACGGTGGATGTAAAATGATAAGGTTGCACTATTCAGCCATAAGTTAGGGGCGTCTTCACCATAAAGGTCGGTTTGCACATCTACAAACTGTCTTACTTGGGTCCCCAATACTACTTGTACCAAGGTGGTGAAAAGAACAAAGATTATTAAGTTTCTTGTTATTTTATCTGGTTGTAAAGACTTAATCTTATTGTTGGTGGCATGAATCAAGTATAGGATAAGAGAAACTATGAACAGGGCCATGACCATATGGATGGTTATTTTGGCCGGAGCTAAAACGGAATACACTACCGTGGCACCAAGCCATGCTTGGAAACCCATGGCGAATACTACGACCCAAGAAAGTATAGTGATGGATTTCTGTTTTTTCCAGTAAGTAAAAGAAGCTATGGCCATTATTAAGGTTCCCAGCCCGGCGAGGGCACCGAATAGCCTGTTAATAAACTCGGTCCATGTATGGAAGGGATTAAAAATAGCGTAGTCATGCTTTGTGTAAGGTGCCCAATTATTGGCATTATATGTAGAGGAGGTACTAAAACTTTCCTTGGCTACCCATAGGGCTTCGTCTACAATAATGACCTGGCCTTTTTTGAATTCCCTTTCCGGTTGCCATTGTAATTCCGCAATATCCGTAGGGGGAATATAATAACCGAAACATTTGGGCCAATCCGGGCATCCCATGCCGCTACCCGTCATTCTTACCACTGCACCGGCCACAATTACCAAGTAGACCAAAACTAGACTGATCTTGGCGATTTTTGTAAAATTTTTTTGCATTTGGATGTTTGAAAGAGTCCTGCAAAATTACCATTCTTTTCTTAAAAAAAGGGCTAAGGTTAAGGGGAATTTATTGGTAGGACCCGTATTCCAAAAGCTGCAGGGGCATTAATTTACAATGCTAGAACGAACCCCTCATTATTTTAGGGATCTCTAGTGGAATACCCCGACCCTTGGTTGGGGAATCTAGGACTTGTCCTGACGTTTATATCCGTATACTTAGGGGAATAGGATTCTTGTTATCGTACCAAAAGCAGATTAGGTTTATTCCAATTTGAGCCCCATTTCCTTTCCTTTTTGTAACATTAGGGTGTAGGCGGCATTGTATTCGTTGGGAATATCACCTTCCAGAATAGCTTCCTTAATGGCTTCTTTGATCATGCCTATTTCCTTGGATGGTTTTAGGTTGAAAGTTTTCATGATTTCTTCCCCACTAATTGGCGGTTGAAAATTTCTTATATGGTCCCTTTCTTCGACCTCTTCAATTTTTTGACGGACAATTTTAAAATTGTTCCTATACCTTTTTTGTTTTTTAGGATTCTTGGTAGTAATATCCGCCTCACATAGGGTCATTAAATCTTCTACATGTTCACCCGCATCAAAAATGAGCCTTCGAACGGCCGAGTCGGTTACAAAATCCTCGGAAAGGACAATGGGCCTAGAGCTCATAAGTACCATTTTTTGTACGAATTTCATTTTTTCGTTCAAAGGAAGCCTAAGTCGCTTAAATAGTTTGTAGACCATTTTGGATCCTACAAATTCGTGTGCATGGAACGTCCACCCAATTTTTTTATCGAATTTTTTGGTAGGGGCCTTGCCAATATCATGCAATAGGGCGGCCCAACGCAGCCATACATTATCCGTATTTTTGGAAATGTTGTCAACTACTTCCAGAGTATGCCAAAAATTGTCCTTGTGCCTTTGTCCTTCTATTTCTTCAATGCCCTCCAGGGCAACCAGTTCCGGCATTATAAAGGGTAAAAGTCCTGTTTCGTGCAGCAAGGAGAATCCGATCGAGGGTTTGCTACTGGCCAAAATTTTATGTAATTCGTCCACGATGCGCTCATTGGAAATAATTTTAATTCTTTCCTTGTTGTCCACAATGGCCTGTAATGATTCAGGATGAATAATAAAGTTCAACTGTGTTGCAAACCTTATGGCTCGCATCATTCGCAAAGGATCATCGGAATAAGTAATATCAGGGTCTAAAGGGGTTCTGATCAATTGTCTGTTTAAATCCCCAATGCCGTCAAAGGGGTCTAGAAGTTGTCCGTAGTCCTTAGGATTAAGTGAAATGGCCAAGGCATTTATGGTGAAATCCCGCCTTTTTTGGTCATCTTCCAAACTCCCATTTTCAACAACAGGTTTTCTACTGTCCCTATGGTAACTTTCTTTTCTTGCTCCTACAAATTCAATTTCAATGTCTTGAAATTTGATCATTGCGGTTCCAAAATTTTTAAAGATACTAACCTCTGAACTCCCCGGTAATTTCTTGGCGACCAATTTGGCCAATTCTATTCCGCTGCCAATAGCAACAATGTCTATGTCTTTTGGGGTCCCCCTTTGTAACAGATAGTCCCTTACAAAGCCTCCAATTACGTAAGAATCTAATGAAAGTTCTTTGGCTGCATCGGAAATGGTAGAAAATACTGGATTGTTTAGGGCCTCTTCGTGCTGTCTATTCGTCATTCTTACTCTCGGATCACTTTTACGGTACCATCATTACCGAGCATAATAATGGAAGATGGGGTACTGTTAATTTTATCGCGGTCCAAATTTACTATATAGTCCACACCTTTTAAAATCTCATCGGATATTTCTTTGAAAGAATTGGGGGTCGGTTGTCCTGCTATATTTGCAGAGGTGGATACGATTGGTTTTTTAAATTTCTTTATCAGGTATTGGCAAAATTGATCAGTAGCTACCCTAATAGCCAAAGTGTTGTCATTGGCGATTAAATTTGCGGCCACCCCTTTTGGGGATTCATATACAATGGTGGTTGGTTTGGTAGCAAGATCTATAATATCATAGGCCAGCTCCGGTACTTTTTCAACATGCTGTTCCAGCATAAAATCGTTGGCCACCAAACAGATCATAGTCTTGGAATTGGATCTTTGCTTTAGGGTGTAGATTTTTTCTACGGCAGCCGCATTTGTGGCATCACAGCCAATACCCCAAACGGTATCCGTAGGGTACAATATTAGACCTCCTTTAGTAAGGATATCATAGCATTGGTTTACCTCGGAAAGCAAATCTTTCATAATTGTTTATGATCTTAAATTTCTTAATCTTTTTAATTCCTTGTATCGGGAATATACTCCCAATGCGTTGAGATAGCATATGATTGCCCCCTTTTTTCCGTCCAGTATTCCAAATCTTAGAATATAATGATTGAAAAATTTGTAAAATGGGCGGAATACAAAGTGGTAATAGTTGGGGTCGTAATCCTTTTTAAGTTCCTCTACCGCCTTCATTTGTCCATACTTTATCATTTTACCCTTGTAGTCTTCATAATTCTTGTAAGAGTAATGAACAAGCCTGTTTTTGAGCACTTCAGACTGTCCGTCCACTACCAATGTTTCGTGTACTATCCTATCCTGAGTAAAGTGTACTTTACTTTTTTTGAAGAGACGGTAATTTTTATCCCTTTGCCAGCCACTAAAGCGTAAAACCTTATTTTTGAACATAAAGGTTCGGTAAAAGTAATAGGCATCTGCAGTTGGTTTGGAGGAATTAACGGTTTCCAAGATTTCATTTCTAAGTCGATCCGGAACCCGTTCATCTGCATCCAGGAAAAGTACCCAATCATTGGTTGCCTGCTCCAAGGCATAGGATTTTTGGTCTGTATAGTTTACAAATGGCCGCTGGATCAATTTTACCTCAGGATGCTCCTTTATTTTTTCAATGGTGCCATCCGTACTAAAGGAATCCACAACGATAATCTCGTCGGCGAACTTTATATTTTCCAAAACAGCATTGATATGGATATCCTCGTTATAGGTAATGAGAATGGCAGAAATTTTATTTGCTTTTTTACCAACAAAGGGGTTCTTTATTGGTTTTCCAAACATGGAATTAATTTTAAACCTTCTTGCTAAGGATAGTTTCCTTTCTACAGGTACTCCATGGATTTCTATATATTCTTTGACCGCCTCTACCATTCGAAGTGCCGACTTTCCATCCTGATAAGGGTGAAATTGCATGTTTATGTATGCTCTTTCAGCAGCGTGGGGGTCCAAGTGAAAATTATCCAAAACTTTCTCTGTTAGACCAGTGTAAGATTTTGAATTGTCCCACAACACCTTCTCGGCAATATTCTTGTAGGATATTACCGGTTTGTTCAAGAGAATGAATTCATAAATTACAGATGAGGTGTCGCTAACCAATATATCTGCCTGTATTAGTGATTTTATAATGTTTTTGTCCTCTTTGAAAAGTACATTGTGTATTTCATTGGACATTCTTTTGTATTCCTTGATCCATTTTTGGTCCATAAGGTCATGGAACTTTATGAGGATTACGTATCCAGTGGTCTCGGCAAGGTTTCTTATTTCCTTCAATAGATATGGGGCAGAGGTAAGGCTAGGGGAGAAGGTAGGGGCATAGAGCACAATTTTATCCGTGTTAAATTGTTGCAATATGGCCTTCTTTTCAAAATCGTATTTGTTTTTTTCCGTGCTGTAAACATCCAATTTTGGCCAGCCTGTCTCAATGACGTCGAAATTTTTGTGTCGTTTTTTTAACTCATTGAATTTATCCGTGAAATACGGGCCTTGGGTAAGATAAAGATCAAAGTAGTGCCGTATCCTGAAATGTCCTTTTTTTTCACCAGCAAGTCCATGAAAAACTTGGACTTTTAGACCCCTGATATAATAAGGTACTTCATTACCGGGCACGAAAATGGCATCACTTTTATAGAGTTGTAAATCTAAAGTGCTAACCGTATAATTTTCATTTTTATACGGAAAATTGTCCAGAAGTTTCCCAGAAATATACCAAAGAAAGTCGTGTCCCTGTTCCTGAAGTACATCACGAATGGGGGCAAGGATGCCAAAGGCATATGCGTTTTGGCAAAATAAAATTACTTTCATTTTCGAAATAGGGTATTGGCATTTTCCAAATCTTCCTTAAAATCAACTTCCATACAATTGTAATCGGAAATGTCCACGGCACTAATTTTAAGGTCGTCTTTTTCTATGGCCAGCTCCAGACCTCTTTCAAAATAATCATTGTCATCACATTCCTCAAGTCTGGTAATAAAACTTTTTATGTCCTTGGCAGCAATGAAATTAATGCCTACAGCTTCACCAAGTCCATTTTTCACCGTCTTGGACAATTTATCAATAAAATTATCCTTTAATGTGTACTTAACCTCTTCATCTGCTACTTTGCTGGTGTTTACGGCTACAAATGATTGATTTTTATTAATATAGGGTATTAGGACGGATAGGAGCATTACGTCAAAAACTACATCGCCATTAAGCCAAAGCACGGATTTGTCCCTGTTTTTTCTTAGGGCTTTTAAAAGGCTTTTGGAGGTATTGGTCTGATCAAAAAATGGGTTGTATATATAGGTGAGTTCCGGAAAGCGTTCCATTATTAGATCTTTTTTAAAACCAACCACAACGTTAATGTCGTCTATGTCGAAGGTTTCTTCCAAATTGTTGACCTGCATCTCCATGATACATTTTCCATTTTTTAAAGGTGTTAGAGGTTTAGGAAATGGGTTTCCAAGTCTTGATCCAATACCCGCTGCTAAAATGACAATTTTCATGTGTTTTGTAATTTATTTAGTGACCAGCCCAGAACTGGACAGGTCCTATATTTTTTTTCCTAACCTAATGCAAAGTTAAGGGAGCGGGCAAAGATATGTAAATAATGGTTTATAATTTTTTAGGAGGAAGAGCAGGAAGTCTTCATTAGCTTTAATACTTGGTACCTATTCTTTGCAAGAATGATAGATTTAGGTACTATCATGATTTCGATAATCCAAACATTTAATATGGAACTAAGGCCTTAACAGGTAATGTATACTAGTGAGTAATGTGAATGTGGACCTAGGGAAAGATTAAAAGGAGGAAAATCAAATACAATTATGATTTGACCAAATAATAAGCCATTTTTTCTTTCTTACCCAAACGCTGTAGTTCCTTGTACCTTTCAAAATCGCCCAAGGCATTCAAATAGCAAATGGTAATCCCTTTTTTGCCATCAAGTATTCCCAATCTAATTATATAGTGGTTAAAAAATTTCCAAAATGGCTTGAATATTAAAAGAAGGTAATTGAACTTCTTTTCTTTTTTATGGGCTTCCTTGGCCTTTAGTCGCCCGTATTTTAGCATTTTGAATTTATAATCCTCATAGTTCTTATAGCAAAAGTGCACTAATTTTTGCTGTAAAATCCCAGAGGTGCCATCGACTATAAGGGTTTCATGAACTATTTTCTCTTTGGCAAATTGAGCTTTACTTTTTCTGAAAAGCCGGTAGTTTTTATCGGTTTGCCATCCACTAAAGCGTAGAGGTCTATTTTGGAACATGAATTTTCTGTAAAACCAGTAAGCACAATGTTCAGACTCTTTCTTTGCCTTACAAATGATCTCTTTCCTTAATTTGTCGGTAACCACTTCATCCGCATCCAAGAATAGGACCCAATCATGTGAAGCCTGTTTTAGGGCAAAGGATTTTTGGGCCGTATAATTTTCAAACTCGTGCTGGATAACCTTAACCTTAGGGTGATTGTTTAGATACTCGAATGTGCCATCCGTGCTATACGAATCCACCACTATAATTTCATCTGTAAACGCTATGGAATCGATACATTTCTCAATATATCCCATTTCATTATAAGTGATTATTAGGGCCGATATTTTTTCTTTTTGATCTAGCATGCAATCGAGATTTTTACCGCTTATTAGATAGTATTAATAGAAATAGTTGCGTCGAAATCACTAAAATCTATATTGATGTTACTTAATACATAACAATTAAAAAACAATAATAGTATATCAAATTACAAGTAGTTTATGCAAGAAGGTACCACAAAAGGTTGATTAAGATTGTATATTTCTTGAGGTTATATGGCTTTTCAAGAAGGGTTTGGGAAAATAAATGGCTGAATGGGTCTAGTGGGGTCAATAATTTATTAAGGCTATTTTTAAGATAACCTCATAAATAAGGGGGCTGGTTAAGGCGATATGTAATAATTGGGTTATAATAAATTTTGTCTGTTACCGTTTACTACCTTTACACATTATATACTCACAATAGGATTATTTACATATGACTGAGGCTTATCTGTATCTTTTATCTTCAAAATATCCAAATTGGAATTTTAACAGCTATCCGGATGAAAACGTAAAATTGTCTATAAGCTGCAAGTCTGAATTTGAGGGTGCTTTGATAGAGATGTTGGAGATCGTTAAAAACATCAGTGTTTTTTACGATAATAAAGATCATGTCATTAAACTAAAAAAAGGAAGTACTCTTGGTATAAAAGTGAAACGTAGTAAAAGTGCCAAAAAGTATAAAAAAATGTATACTTCGGGTTGTTTTGATATATTTCATTACGGGCATCTCAACATTCTGAAAAAGTCTAAAGGCATGTGCGACCATTTGATCGTGGGTGTTTCCACAGATGAACTAATATTAAAGGAAAAAGGCAGGCTACCTGTAATACCATTCGAAGAAAGAATAAAATTGGTAAAGGCTATTAGTTATGTTGATGAGGTTATTCCTCAGGTAGATAAAAATAAGCAGCGTATTGTGGACGAATATAATATAGATGCCATTTCCGTTGGAGACGATTGGAAAGGTAGATTCCCAAAAACGACTTGCCCTGTAGAGTATGTTGCCTATACTGCCAATGTTAGCCGTACTATTTTAAAAGAAACATTGCAATTGCAGGCTGTAGAGTCTTAGGCTATCGCATTATCGTCCTTGGAGGTGTTCCAATCTTTCACCGGGGTTTGCCAATCTCCATACCTATAGGTAAGATACTCATCAGTTAGTGCAGGAATTTTGTACACAAAACCTTTAAATTCAATATTTCCAAAAGTTTGGTAGAACTTGCTGGGTACAAATTTAGTTTTGTTGTCAATTTCCCAATAACTGTTCTCCCCATGTTGATATTTTATAAAAACATCCAGGCAAACGGCCCCTTTGATCAATCCAAAAAATCGTTTTTCCCTTATTTTTATCATTCTAATGGCATCCTTCGCGAAAAACTCATTGGTGCTATCAAAGTGTCTCGTTCTTACTCTATATCCCGCTTTCTTCAATTCGGAATAAAAATCGTCCAACTTTTCCAATTGGTCGTGATTCATAGAAACATCAATGTCGTTATCCCAAGGCAACAGTCGGTTCTCCCTTCTAATACCCAGTAAAGTGCCTCCTTCTATCCAATAATCAATATTACAATGGTCAAATATGGTCGCCACATTTTTGAGCATTCTTTCGGCTATAACTTTATTTTTTCCTTCGAGGGTTATGTTATACGCCATGATGCACGAATGTTTAATCCAAATTATTTTTCAGGAAAATACCGAGTCCATCCAGACCGTCTTCCATTTTGTAAGGAAAGGTTTTTATACCAACGGAGGAGGCAGAATTTACGGCTTCTGCATTATGTTCAAAATAAACAACCTCAGTAGGTTTTAAATTAAAACGGCTCAACATTTTTAGGTAATATGCCTTATTGGTCTTGTTGGGATTATGTTCCAAACTAAAGACCTCATAAGGCATATTTACAATTCCATAGGTAATACATTCTTGTTTACTGGCATTTGTTAGGATGATTTTGGGATTGGGAAAAGTGTCCAATAATTTTTTTAGATCGTAATCCGTTCCCTTTTCAGTAACAAAGGTGTTCCAAGCATCTACAAGAATAGTTTTCATTTTTTAGCTTTTAAACCGCTACGTCGTATTCCCTTAGGGCATCATTTAGGGAAGTTTTTTTGTTGGTACTCTCCTTTCGGGTACCAATGATCAAGGCACAGGGAACCTGATAATCGCCAGCTGGGAATTTTTTGGTATAACTTCCTGGTATAACTACCGATCTTGCAGGTACCAATCCTTTACGCTCTATAGGTTTGTCGCCAGTAACATCTATAATTTTAGTTGAGCCGGTAAGCACCACATTTGCTCCCAAAACAGCCTCTTTTTCAACGCGTACGCCTTCAACAACAATACATCTAGATCCAATAAAGGCATTGTCCTCTATTATAACCGGAGCGGCTTGTAATGGTTCCAACACCCCACCGATTCCAACACCACCACTAAGATGGACATTTTTGCCAATTTGGGCACAACTACCAACGGTGGCCCAGGTATCTACCATTGTCCCTTCGTCAACGTAGGCACCAATATTTACATAACTTGGCATTAAAATAGTACCTGCGGAAATATAAGCTCCATGTCTGGCAACCGCATTGGGAACAACGCGTATTCCTTTTTCGGCATAGCCTCTTTTTAGGGGCATTTTATCGTGATATTCAAAGATACCGGCTTCCAAGGTTTCCATTTTTTGTATCGGAAAATATAGTACCACAGCCTTTTTAACCCATTCATTTATTTGCCATCCATCTGTGGTAGGTTCTGCACAGCGCAATTTACCGTTATCCAAAAGATCAATGACTTCCCTTATTGCGGTTTGAGTAGGAATTTCTTTAAGTAGGTCTCTATTTTCCCAGGCTGTTTCTATTGTTTTTCTTAGTTCTTTCATCTTTAATAGTTCAAATTTTAGCAAATATAAGGGCTAGTAGGTAATTAACCTTTTGTTTTTGCACATATAACAATTTATCCCTTATTTTTGCAAAAAATTTGTGTGGGAAGGATTGTAGCATTGGATTATGGAAAGGTTCGAACGGGAATTGCCGTTACGGACGAGTTGCAAATAATAGCTTCTGGCCTAACTACCGTTGATACAAAAGAACTTTTGAATTTTCTAAGGAAGTATGTTCAGGAGGAGAAGGTAGAAAAATTTGTGATCGGTGAACCAAAGCAAATGAACAACCTTCCATCCGAATCCGAGGAATTGATCAAACCTTTTTTGAGAACTTTGGAAGGTGTTTTTCCAAAGATACCTGTAGAGCGCCAAGATGAGCGTTTTACTTCTAAAATGGCATTTCAGACCATGATAGATAGTGGCCTTAATAAAAAACAAAGAAGGGATAAGGCCTTAGTCGATGAAATTAGCGCCACTATAATCCTTCAGGCGTATTTAAATAGAAAACAGTAGTATGATATTACCTATAGTTGCTTATGGAGACCCGGTACTTAGAAAAGTAGCGGATGATATAGACAAGGATTTTCCAAGATTTGAAGAATTGGTGGCCAATATGTGGGACACTATGTATAATGCCAGTGGAGTTGGTTTGGCCGCACCCCAAATTGGGCTGCCCATTAGGCTGTTCCTTGTGGATACCACGCCATTTGCGGATGACGAAGAGCTTACGGAAGAAGAGCAAAACGCATTAAAAGGGTTTAGGAAAGTTTTTATCAATGCACGTATAGAGGAGGAAACTGGCACGGAATGGGCATTTAATGAAGGGTGTCTTAGTATTCCCGATGTTCGGGAAGACGTTTCCAGAAAAGATACCATCACTATATCCTATATGGATGAGAATTTTAAATCCTATAAGGAAACCTATGATGGTCTTTTGGCCAGGGTAATTCAACATGAATATGACCATATAGAGGGAATTTTGTTTACCGATAAATTATCGTCCTTAAAAAAACGCCTTTTAAAGGGGAGGTTGACCAATATTTCCAAGGGGAAGGTAAAGGTAGAATATAGAATGCGCTTTCCCAACATTAAAAAAGCACGTTAAAACTATTTCTATTATAAACAAAAAGTAGCATATTTGCCGCTGAAACTAAAATAACAGATGGGTTTAAATAAAATATTATCGATTGCAGGTAAGCCGGGACTTTTTAAATTATTGACGCAAACGCGTTCAGGTTTTGTGGCCGAATCCTTGTTGGATGGCAAAAAAGTTACCGTAAGTTTTAAGAACAATGTAAGTGTCTTGTCTGAGATTGCAATCTATACTTTGGAAGAGGAAGTGCCGTTAAAAGTGGTGTTTGAAAAGATCAAGGAAAAGGAAGATGGTGGAAAAACAGCGGTGAGCCACAAAGAGGACAAGATAAAATTGGAGGAATATTTGTTTGAAGTGCTTCCCAATTATGATGAAGATAGGGTTTATGCCAGTGATATTAAAAAGATAATTCAATGGTATAATTTATTACATGAACACGGTATTACAGAGTTTGCGGACGAGGAGGAAAAAGAAGAGGCTTCCAAGGAAACAGAATAGATTTTATATATTTACAATATTAGAACCTTCGTTTACGAAGGTTTTTTTTGTCCAATACTTTGGTTTCTTCCTTTAATAAATTGGTGTGGTAATCGCTGCTAGGATAAAATAATTCTTCATTTAGCTTCGGGCTTCTGTTATTGGTCTAAATTGTTGGGCAGCGGGCTGCTAATTATGGAAATTAATATTTTAATTCCTTACTCAGTTTTATCATGGCTAAATTTAATAAGAAAAGTGCTGCTATTTTCGTAATGCTACTGGTCCTCCCTTTTGTTCTTATAGGGCAACAACGTACGGGGAATATAGTGGAATATTTTGGCAAGGAAAAGGTGGAGGATATTCATGAAGGAAAAGTGATTCATGTGTTTAACAAAGCACTGGCCTTGACCATTCCCAGTTTCGGATTTGAATCTTCATCCTTTCCAGTAGATCCAGTTTTTGACAAATTTCTGATGGAACCGAGTACCCAGGTCAGGGAAGGTGAAGTTTTCGATATAGATTTCTTTGGAAGGGAATTAAAATGGAACGCCATAAAGGTGGATAGTACCAATAGCTTTTCCGGGAGAGACCTTAGGTCGGGTTATGTATATCTCAATTACAATTCGGGATCTGAAAAAACGGTTTTGTTCGAAGCTTCCGGGCATTCTTTGGTTTCCATTAATGGTTATCCTTATGAAGGTGACCATTACGATTTTGGTTGGAACCTTATCCCTTTAAAGTTGAAAAAGGGGATTAATATTTTTGTTTTAAAGGTAGGCCGTTTTCCAAGGATTCGTGCGCGCTTATTGGAGCCCAAAGCAGAGGTTCAATTTACTACCCGAGATGTAACGGTTCCCGATCTTTTATTGGAGGAGGACATGGAATATAAGGCTGCTATAAGGGTCATAAATGCTTCGGATAAGTGGGTCAGAAAATACGCTATTGTGGCCAAGGTCAATGATAGGGAGCTTACTACCGAAATAAACGATATTCCACCTTTTACGGTCTATAAAATTCCTTTTTCCGTTCCCTCGTCCACCTTGGATACCTCAATGGCAAAGGTGAATGTTGACCTAGGGTTGATACATAGTAACGGTCAGCAGGTTTCTACCGAAACCTTATCATTAAATATGAAATCGAAAAATAAACATCATAAGAGAACTTTTATAAGCGATATAGATAAAAGTGTACAGTATTATAGCGTAGCACCGGACAAAAATGGGTATACCGAGGGTGCCGCACTTTTCCTTTCGGTACATGGTGCTTCAGTTGAGGCGGTTAATCAGGCAAATGCCTATAAACAAAAAGATTGGGGGAATCTTGTTGCTCCAACAAATAGGAGACCGTACGGGTTTGCATGGGAAGATTGGGGAAGATTGGATGCCTTGGAAGTGTTGGCGGACAGCAAAAGACTTTTTAAACCGGACAATAGCAAGATTTACCTAACCGGACATTCCATGGGTGGTCATGGAACATGGTATTTAGGTGCTACCTATCCCGATCGTTTTGCAGCAATTGCACCATGTGCCGGATATCCAGATTTGTTGTTGTACCGTGGAAGTAGGTCTGAGAGGCTTCTGGAAATGAGTGAGGAACAGAGGGCAAACTATGGTATTACTCCTAAAATGTTCGAACGTATGACGGCGGAGTATGTCCCTACTGCGGTCGAAAACATTGTAGAAAGAGCGGGAACACCTAGCAGAACCTTAAAATTGATTCGAAATTATCTACATCATGGGGTATATGTGTTGCACGGCGAAAAGGACAATGTAGTTCCTACTTTTATTGCCCGTGACATGAGAGAGCGTTTGGGGCAGTTTCATCCAGATTTCACCTATTACGAATATCCAGGTGGCACGCATTGGTATGGGGACCATAGTGTAGATTGGGAACCAATTTTTAACCTATTTAAACAACGTACTATTCCTGAGGCCAAGGATATTAAAAAATTGGAGTTCAGTACGGGGTCTCCAGGAGTTTCTGCATCCTCGCATTTTATTGGTATCCATCAGCAACAAATACCTTTTGAGGTTAGTTCCTTTGATTTTTCATGGGATACCATTTTTAAAGTACAGACCAAAAATGTGTCTTTGTTGGAAATAGATTTTACACAATTGCCCGGGGATATTAATAGCATAGAGCTTAATGGAAAGGAGATTGCTATTCCATCAAAGGACAATACCTTTTTTAAGGAAATGGATGGGGTATGGAAAATTGTGGCCAAACCGTCTTTGGAGGAAAAAGGCCCTCATAGGAATGGTGGCTTTAAGGATGCCTTTAGAAACAACGTGGTATTTGTTTATGCCACCAAAGGGTCACAAGCTGAGAATGATTGGTATTACAATAAAGCTAGGTTTGATGCGGATACTTTCTGGTATAAGGCCAATGGCAATATAGAATTGGTTGCGGATACCGACTTTTCCTTAAGAGATTATCCCAACCAAAATGTTGTTGTTTATGGTAATAAAAACAATAATGCTGCCTGGGATAAATTATTAAAAGATAGCCCCGTCCAAGTATTCAATAATAAATTAAATTTTGGCAGTAGAAGTATCAGCGGCAACAATTGGGGCATGTATTTTATAGTTCCGAGAGCGGATAGCGATGTGGCCAGTGTTGGGGTGGTAACTGCTACGGGGCTTCTGGGAATGAAAGCCGCCTATGCCAACCATTATTTGGTGAACGGAACTACTTTTCCGGATTTGATGCTTTTTGATGAAACTGTATTGGCTCAAGGAACTTCTGCAGTAAAATGTGCTGGATTTTTTGGTAATGATTGGTCCATTGAAAATGGTGATTTTGAATGGAAATAGGATATGGCCGTCCAAATGAATAAAACCACAGTCAATTTAGAATCTAATGGGCTTATTATTTGGACGACCTTTTGCCTTTTATTTTGATGCGTTTAGAATAAACTGGGAGACGTCTTTCTTGAATTTTTCCATGGAAGGTTTGTGAGTGTACATCATATGTCCGGCCTCATAATATTCCATAATAATATTATCCTTGATCTCCTTTTTAAGGCCCAAATGATTGATGCTGTGTTCTACTCCATAAAAAACAGTGGCAAGGTCATAGATGCCATTCAAGATCAAGACCTTCATGTTTGGATCTCTAGATAATGCCGTGGCCATGTCAATACCGGTGTTGATTGCTGCTGTAGCACCCCATCTTTCATTCCCTTTGTGGGACCAATCCCATTTAAAGCCGTCCCTTCTGCCTGCGGTGAGGGAGTATAACAAGTTTTTATTTACTTTTAGGTCACCGTAAAAATAATCCAGAAACCCGCTAATGTAGGCAGGGGAAATGGCCAGGCTTTGTGGATCATGACTTCCTTCCTGGGCAAGGAGATCTTCATTGATTCCGGTAAAGCGGGAATCCAGTCGGCCAACTATTTCACCTTTGTCCCTTAAGAATTCCGCAAAAAATTCTGATGCTGTTACCCTAAGATCGGCCTTTAGCCAATAGTTGGTGTCTGTGCCAGTGTAATAGGCAAGCTTTGATGCAATATTACTTTTTTCATTTTCAGAAAGTCGATCTCCTTTAAAGAGGGCAGGAGTGTACTCGTTTTCGGTAAAGGATCTAACTGTCTCAAGGAATTCGTATACATTTTCTGGTTTATCCGTTATTTTATTATGATACCATGCTGTTGCCGCATAGGTAGGAAAATGAACTATATACGGTAAGTCGTCATTTGGCGGGAATAGTAGGGTCCGAAGGTCAAATACCGCAGATACCATTATAACGCCGTTCATGGCAATTCCTTGGTTCAATAGGGTGTTCATTAAGCCTGCATTCCTAAAGGTCCCGTAACTTTCTCCCAATAAGAATTTGGGACTGTTCATGCGGTCATTGTGTATCAGAAACTGGGTAATGAACAAAGAAAGGCTGCGGATATCCTGGTCTACCCCCCAAAAGTCCTTAAACTTGGCCTTTCCTATAGGTATGCTTAGACCGGTACCTACGGGATCTATCATTACCAGATCGGCTATATCCAGAATAGAGTAGTTGTTGTTGACAATTTTGTAGGGTGCCGCCGGTGTTGATTTCGGGTCGTCCACTACAATTCTTTTTGGCCCCAAAATACCCATGTGCAACCAAAAAGAGGAAGATCCGGGTCCTCCGTTAAAGGCAAAAACTATTGGTCGTCTTTGTGTTGACAATCCTCTTTTGGAATCCCTTGTGTAGTAAGTAAAGCCCATTAATGCAATTGGCTTGTTGGATTCGTCCTTTACCTCAAAAGTTCCCGCTTTTGCCGTTAAATAAATGGTGTTGCCATTAATGGTAACACTTTGCATAGTGGTAGCTACTTCGGCTTTGGGTATAGAATCGTTTTCCTTATTGGGATAGCACAATTGTCCCAACAGCAGGGTAATAACTAGAATAAGGGCTTTCATTTGTTCAGTATTTAAATTGGGTTAAATAGCCAAACAGGTAAAGTCTGATAATTAGGGGCTTACAATATATTAAATATATAGATTATAGCCGATAGTATTGCTTAATGAATAATTAGTCCTTATCAATAGTTTTGTAGGTATACTTGCTTTTTTTCCAGTCTATGAGTTCCGAAGGGTAGTATTTTACATTCATTTTATCCAAATATGGAGCCTGATTGCCCAACCTTACTTTGTAATTTCCCCAATTTCTGTTTTCTTCGGTACTCCAACTAAGTTCGGAATAACCGATCATCCTGGGAAAGGCCAAATATTCCACTTCATCCATATTGCTAACGGTCTCTGACCATAAAGGTGCTTCAATTCCCAAAATATTTTCCTTATTGATTCCCTGTACATATCTTTCAGGCGTCCAAACATAGCCAGTATCCACGGGAATGTAGCCTGCCCAATGAAGTCCGTATTTGGAAAGGGTATCATATTGCATATCCAGATAGGCTTTTTTTCCTGGGGATAATATTATTTTCAATCCTTTTTTCACAGCCAGTTTAGCATTTTCTTCGTTGGCCCAAAACTGTGCAATGGCAGAGGTATCAATGTCAGCATGCACAATTTCATCCCATCCTATCATTTTTTTTCCGTATTTCTTTACAATTTTGTCCACTTTGGAAACAAAATGGATAAAATCCTTCTTCTTGGTAACATGACTTTCATCGCCGCCGGCATGAAAATACGGACCGGGAGTAATGGCCGATATTTCCCTTACGACATCATCTATAAATGCATAAACAGTATCCTTACGTGTGTCAAAGGTGCTAAACCCAACTTCGGTACCCGTATAAATTTTGGGCGTTTTTCCGTTTCCATTTAGAATGGGATAGGAAACCGATGCTGCATTCGTATGCCCAGGCATATCTATTTCAGGAATTATGGTTATAAAATGTTTAGCGGCATAGGCTACAATGTCCTTATATTCCTCTTGGGTGTAAAAGCCACCTGGACCGCCACCCACTTCAGAACTTCCACCTATTTCGGTAAGCTTGGGCCATGATTTAATTTCTATCCTCCAGCCTTGGTCATCTGCAAGGTGCAAATGCAAGGCGTTAATTTTATAATAGGCCAATATGTCGATATACTTTTTTACATCCTCCACACCAAAGAAATGTCGAGCCACATCCAACATAGACCCCCTATATTCAAAATTCGGATTGTCTATGATCTTACCGGTTGGAATCAACCACATTTTATTTTCGGTAAGGGTGTCATTACTGGTCTCTGGAATAATTTGCCTTATGGTCTGTATTCCCCTAAAGGCACCTTCGGCCGTTTTTGCATTAAGGATTATAGAATCTTGGGTTATGTACAGGTCGTAACCTTCCTTGGATGAAAATTCAGTGCTATCGGACTGATTAATAAAAATAATCCGCTGGGAGGTGGTATTGGTTGAAGAATTTACCGCCAAGTCCAAATTGGTCTGCCATTTTATTTTTTCCGATAAGAACTCGCCAACCTCAGGAAAACCTGCAGCATTTTGAGATGTATAGATAATAGTGTTTTTATCCAACCCAAAGGCACTATTGGTGGGGATTATCCTAAGGGGTTTGGGAATTAAATTTTCCGCAGTCAGATCTGTCATTGGAAAGTTGATTACTTTCTTTTTTTCCTGTTGACAGGCTACAAAGGCAGTAAAAACTATCAGTACTACTAGCGATTTAAATAGAATTGATTTTTTCATTTAGAGAGATTGTATTAGTATTATTTGGTTGTTCCTGTCCTTAGGATCAATTCATATAAGGTTTGATGACAGAAAACCACAGGTCGTACCCCTTACTGTTCATATGAAGTCCGTCACCTATAAAGATATCCTGTTTCACTTGTTTTCCATCCATCATCACATCCCATACATTGGCGAACTGCAAGGCACTGTCCTCTTCACATAGCTTTTCGAACGCCCTGTTCAATCTCATGTATTTTCTTTTTAGGTTCCACCTTGCCAAACTTGGTTTTGCTGCTATGATCACCACCTGGGTTGCATTATTTCTTTCCCTAATCTTATTTATGATTTCACGGGTGGTATCTATAATATCTTTGGTCTTTTTCTTGGCAGCAATATCATTATCGCCTTCGTAGATAAAAACCTTCTTGGGATTATATTGTAATATGAGCTCGTTGTAATACCGGAAGAGATCGGAAGATTGGGATCCGCCAAAGCCCGAGTTGATTATTTGGTGGTCAGGAAACATGGATTCCAAGTTTTTCCACATTCTAATGCTGGAACTACCGGTAAATACTATGGTTTCTTTGGAGGAATCCCAGTGGGATTCATATTTTTTCTGAATGGCCTTGACCTCATTTTGAAAGGCCGGGGTTTTTTGGCTATAACCAAGGAACGCCAAAGAAAGGAATAAATAAGTGAGTTTTTTCAATGCAATTAAATTAAAGGTTTAAATTAAAATATTTATTGTTCTTGACAAATAATTTTCGACAGGGAACATTGGTTGTTCGCTAATGGTAAAATCCAGCATTGGTTGACATTAGATTAAGGTTGATGTCGAGGTACCACAGTCTTTAAGCTACTGGCCATTGGTAAAGCCCTGGTATCACGTTGTCAGTGAGCAAGTAGGTTAGGTGCCCAAAACGGTCATCCAGTAAAAGGTATAGGGTTTTTCATTGTTGTGTTGATTAGTATTTTGTGATGAGCGACTGGTAAACCATTTGCCCCTTGATCCAAATCCTGGGCAACCTTTAGATTCTTGAACTGGGGTAAATATTTGGAGACCGGATCCGCAAGATAGAAATATCCTTCCTCATATAACATCATAAACCCTGCGGTTACGATAGGCTTTGTCATGGACATGATATGGAACAATTGATCTTGTTCAATAGGGATCTTATCTGCCATACTACTATATCTAAAGGCTATTTCGTGAACAATTTCTCCCCTTCTCATAACATAGGAAGCGGCACCAAGAGCCCTTCTTTCATTTATTTCTTTTTTAAGAAAATGATCATATCGGTTTAGCTTTTCCTTATCAATTCCCGATATGATTACACTTGGCAGGGCATTGGAACCAGTTTGCCCATTGATAGGCATCACCAGGATTAATAGAAGGAACAGTAGCGTTATAAATGGGTTATTGTATTTCAAGGTTTTCTATGTATTTCAAGATTTTCATGAATTTAACTTTTAAAGATAAGATTTAAAAATTGTTCCATTAACTCCTTAATTGTTATTATATTAGAGTAATTGGCCATACCAATACCAACAAACCAAAAATACCATGCCCATCCAGAAATTTATTTTTGTTCTTTTCGCCGTTTTATGTTTGTCTAAAATTGGATATTCCCAAAACCCCGATTTTGATAATGACAACCAAACACGACCAACCGCTATTGCAGTTCCCATTGAAACCGAACCTATGATCGACGGAAATATTCTAAAAGATGGGGTTTGGCAAAAGATAGAACCGTTTGGGGGCTTATTACAAAGTCAACCTAATTACGGGCAAATGGCCAGTGAACGCACGGAGATAAGAATTGCCTATACGGAACATACTTTTTATTTGGCAGTAGTCTGTTATGATTCGGACCCTGATGGCCTCGTAGTCTCTGATGCTAGAAGGGACGCTTTATTGGACAATACGGATGCATTTCTTTTTATTGTGGATACTTATAAAGATAATCAGAACGGTTTTATTTTTGGAACCAATTCCCTGGGTGTGGAATATGATGCCCAGGTGGATAATGAGGGCCAGGGCAACCAGAATACGAACAGACAACAAGGTGGTACCATTGGTGGGTTTAACCTTAACTGGGATGGGTCATGGAAAGTTAGGACCTCGGTTCATGATGAAGGATGGAGTGCTGAATTTGCCATACCATTAAGAACTTTAAGATTTCAGCCAGGGAAGGATTGGGGCATTAATTTTCGTAGAAATATAAGGAAGACCAATGAAATTGTTTATTGGTCGCCAATGCCTATAGGTTTTAACTTAAATAGACTTTCCTTGGCCGGCACCCTTACGGGCCTAAATCTTAAAACCCCAAGAAACTTAAAGGTTATTCCCTATGTGCTGGGGCAGTTGGCCAAAGATTTTGAAGCCGAGGACCCTAAGGCCAAATTTACGCCCGAGGTGGGTGGGGATATAAAATTTAGTATTACACCAAGTCTTACTTTGGATCTTACCTATAACACCGATTTTGCCCAGGTTGAGGTAGATGAACAACAGGTGAACCTGGATCGTTTTAATTTGTTTTTTCCAGAAAAACGTCCCTTCTTTTTAGAGAATGCAGGCTTGTTCAGTGTTGGGAGTCCAGGGGAAGTAGACCTGTTTTTTAGTAGACGTATTGGAATAGGGGATGATGGAAATATAGTTCCCATAATTGGAGGGGCCAGATTATCCGGAAAATTGGACCGGACCAATGTTGGACTTTTAACCATGTTTACGGATGAGGTTGAAGATGCAGGGATACAAAAGAATAATTTTACGGTAGCACGAGTAAACCATGAATTTAAAGGTCGTTCCGCCTTGGGTGCAGCATTTATTAATCGTTCAGGAATAGGTATCGAAGATGACTTTAATAGTACCATAGCCCTGGATGGAAAACTGGGTTTGGGGCGTAAGGCTAGAATGACCGGATTTTATGCCCGTACCAATGGACCAACAGATACCATAAATGAGCATTCTTTCCGGCTCAAAACCGACTACATTTGGAACAGTTGGGAAATAGGAGCAGGGTATACCGAGGTTGGAGAAGGCTTTAATCCTGAAGTTGGTTTTTTACAGCGTTCGGCCTTCAGGAAGCCGGAGGCCCGCATCTTATATCACTATAGACCAAAAAACGAAAACTCGGTAATACTGGAATTAAGGCCTCATATTTCCTACAACAGTTTTTGGAATTTTGAGGGCTTTCAGGAAACTAGTTATACCCATATTGACAACCATTGGGAGTTTAAAAGTGGAATGGAAATCCATACCGGTCTAAACCTTACCACAGAAGGGGTTTTAGATCCTTTTGAAATTTCAGACGGGGTTACCGTGCTGCCCGGTACCTATAGGCACTCGGAATCCCAATTGGTTTTCTTTACCAATAAGAGTAAGCCAGTCGCTATAAATATTCGTTCGGTGATCGGCGGTTCATTTGGGGGAAAACGTTATCAGCAAAGTGGCACCTTGAGCATACGATTGGGAGATAAATTCAATTCCGATTTTATTTATCTCTACAACAATTACCAATTACCTGTCGGTGATTTTACGGCTAATATTTTCCGAAGTCAAATGACCTATTCCTTTAGGCCAAATCTGTATGTTCAGAGTTTGGTACAGAACAATTCCGCCAATGAACTGTGGGCGGTAAATTTACGATTGGGCTGGTTGCAGCGTGCCAATACAGGTCTTTTTGTGGTGTACAATTACAACCTTAGAGAAGGTGACCCCACAAATAATAGTATTATCATTAAATATAGTCGAATGTTCGATTTGATCAATTAAGTTGGTAGACTATCCTAACTTTTTTAAATGATTACCTCACTAATTTGAACAACAGGTTCAATATTAGTAAAATTAGGAAGATCTCCCATAATTTTTTCTGCATTCGGTCCGAAGGAATTTTGAAATGAATCCATAGATGCAAAATATAAATTTCCCATTGCTGCATAGGTAGCAGTTGAGCCAGGGGTGCCTCCTCCCAGACCTTTTTCAATGGTTGCAGCCTTCACTGAATCCCCTAATAATTCTCCAACCAAGGATATGTGTTGGTTGCTGTAATAATCCATATCAAATTTTTTGCCTGCTCCGTTAGGATACAAAACACTTACTTTAATCATTCCTTTTTTCATGATTGTCTGTATTAATTGTTTTTTTGTTCTTATCTCAGACACCCTTTTTGTTTAGAGTTTCTGATTAAAAGTGTCTTTATTATCTTGGCAATAAGTTTACGGTAATCACTTATATTATCTAATTCCGTGTACGTTCATATCCAAGGTATACAATGAGGTCATGGCCGTTATAAATAATGTTTTTTGGTTTTTTCCTCCAAAGGTTACATTGGCCGTCCATTTCTGATCTATAGGAATATGTAGAATTTGTTCACCTTGGGGATTAAAAACCGTAACCCCATCCCCTGTAAGGTATACATTGCCTTGGTTGTCCATGGTCATGCCATCCGAGCCCATATTGGCAAACAGGGCTTTATTGCCTATGCTGGCATCGGGATTTATGGTATAGGAATAGGTTTTTTTATCACCTATATCGGCAATATATAAACGGGTACCATCTTTACTGCCAATAATGCCATTTGGCCTTACGTAGTCCTCGGCCACAATAATAATATCCTTTTGATCGGGAGTAAGGTAGTAAACACGCTGTTCTTCTATCTCCTGTTCAGTTCTCGTCCAATACGGACGTTTATAAAAAGGGTCCGTAAAATATATGCCTCCTTTTGGGTCTATCCATAGATCATTGGGACCATTTAATTTTTTGCCTTCAAAATCATCTATTAAGACCGTGACATTTTTTTGGGAATCTATTCGCCAAAGTTGATTTTTATCATCGGCACAGGACAAAAGATTTCCTTGGTGGTCAAAATAGAGTCCGTTGGATCTCCCGGAAGGCTCCATATATACGGATACGGCTTTATCCTTCGCAGACCACTTAATGATACGATCGTTGGGCTGGTCTGTGAAAAACACATCCCCGTTGGGAGCCACAGCAGGTCCTTCGGTAAAGGAGTATTCCGATGACACTAACTGTACTTTGGCATCCTTGGCGATGAGGGAGGTTTGTAACGATTTGCAGGATAGGGAAAACAGTATGGGTAATGCTAAAAATAGATTTATAACTTTTTTCATCTCGTTATTATATGCCGTAAAACTTAAGTTCTTATTTTCTGAAATCAGTGCTTGTGGTCTTTTTCATAGTGGGCCTTTAGTACATCTTCCCCGTAGTCATTGGTTAGATCACGAACTACAGTATGTACATGGTTGGCCTCGTTCTGGGTGTTATCGTATTCGATAAGTAGAGTGGGACCCTGAATTCGGAAGTAATGCCCTTTGCCAGGTTGCAGGCTTCCGGCCCAGGCAAAAGTTAAATTTTCTATTCCCGCCTTGTTTATTTTGTCCCTAAACCCGGTAGCAAATTCATGCTCGTAATTATTCATGTACAGTTCCAGCAGTTCCATAAAAATCTTTTTTTGGGACTTGGACATGGCTTTATAAGAGATTCCTAATTGCTCCACATGTTTCACCTTTCTTTCGGTTGTAGTAACGATATCGTGGGGGGCAACATCTGTAAATACTACTGTTTTTAATTGTTTTTCGCTCATGGAGTGTAAAAGGGAAAAACCTAGTTCTGCCTCTTTTTTCAGTACTTCCTTGCCCTTGTATTCTGTGCTACGTACAATGCCAGGGTTGGTTCCAAAAAAGGTAGGGGTAGAGGAGCTAATGGCACCATCGGTGGAAGTGAAATTTAAGGAGAGATGGTGTCCTTCAAATCGCCATCCCCATGGTTTATCCTTGGATGGATTACCAAAAATGCAAAAGTGATAATTTAGCGGATCGCGTCTTGGTCTGCCATCGGGCATTTTATCGTTATCGTCATTTTCAATAATTCTCAATACTTTTTCCAGTTCCATAATTTCTTGTGACTTCCGAAAACCTTCCTCGCTCAAGGAAGCCCGTAGCAGATCGAGCGCTGCCTTTTTTTGTGTTTCGTCAAAATCATGGAAGTTGGCTCCAGCTCTGGGAATGGGGACATAATTCATATTAAAGCGTTCAGTGTCCTCTATAGTAAATAGTGTTTTGGCTTTTACTTCCTCGGATAAACTGTTAACAAAAATATTGGCCTTTTGCAACACGTTCTGAGCGGATAGCATTCCAAAAAGCAATAGTAAAAAAGTAGTTGATATTATTTTTTTTGGTGTCATTTTAGGTTTCATTTTTATTGGTTGGTTTATTATTATCCTGGGTTTAGTTAAATTTTATTTTAATCGATAACTGACGAATGCCAAACGGCTGCTGTCAGGTGACCAAGAGGGGACATTTATGGTGCCCTGACCACCGAACAATTTGGCGATCGTTTTAATTTCCTTGGTCTCAAGATTCATTAATCGAAGCATTACATCTTTGTTTGAGGGATGTAAATTTGCTGGAATATCCGGCTCAAAGGAAATATAGACCAACCATTTTCCATCCGGGGACGGATGGGCAAACCAATCATGGTACTCATCCGTGGTAAGTTGTTCCTGTTCACTTCCGTTAGGCTTCATACGCCATATCTGCATGGTTCCGCTACGGGCAGAATTAAAGTAGATATATTTTCCATCGGGGGAGTAATCCGGTCCGTCGTCAAGTCCTTCTGTAGTGGTCAATCTTGTTTCCTCACCTCCATTAACAGGAATGGTATAAATATCATAATTGCCATTTCGCTCTGCGCAATAGGCTAATGTTTGGCCATCTGGAGACCATCCATGCCAATAGGAAGGACCTTTAGGAGTTATTTTTTTCGGCACACCACCTTCAATAGGAAGTGTATAGATCAATGATTTTCCGGTTTCTGTCTGATCACTTATCACCAACATCTTACCATCTTGCGAAACGCCGTGGTCATTGTTGATTCTTTTTGCGAAATCTGTGGGGATTAGTTTGGGATCACCTCCTTCAATTGGAATTTGATATAGTAGTCCCATACTGTTATATATCAAATCCTTTCCATCCGGTGTCCAATTTGGTGCATCCAAGCGTTTATCGGATTGGAGAATAACTTTTCTGTCCCAAGTAGCTATCGGAATAATTTCCAAAGTGCTTTCCAATTTTTTAAGCGAGTCTGGCTTTGCTTCCAATTTTTCCAATACAACTTTGGAGAATTTTGCAGTTTCCACTACATCGTTGTTATGGGAACAAACGCCAAGTCCAATATAGAAAGGAGCTTTAAACTGGACTTTTATGGCACCTCCAGATGATTCCAATTCTCCATCCGCTTTGCCGAGGGACATATAGAGATAGTCGCCCACCTTTTCAATTCTGACACGTTTAGGAGATTTTATGTTGGACTGAAGTTCACGAGTGATATCTCCATCCACTTCTCTATATTGAATGGCGGTCATACCATCGCCATGAACGGCCACATCGGCATAGGCCGAGCCCGGCTCCAGGTTTTGGCGGATAATTAAACAAGCTTTTCTATGTGGGTCAACACCTTTGCCCAACAACTCAATATCGGCAGCCAGGGAAACGTCCCCTGACATTTTTTTCCAAACATAATGTAGCTGATCGTTATTGAACCACATATTGGTCCCACTAGCTGAAATGGTATAAGTACTATCCTTGCGATTAAATTCCAGTGACCCCTTATGTTTTACTTCGCCAATATCCCCATGGCCTTGGAATATACCCATATCAATCTGAATTGCCCAAGACATAAGTATAAAGCCAATAATGGCTAGTATTAAAATTATTTTTTTATGGGTCATATTGGTTTTGTCCGAAAGTAAGGAACTAAAGTTAGCTAAAAAACTCGGAACATACGATAGTTGGAACCATACAGACTTTGTATTTTTGTTTAAAAGTCAACCTTATGAATTCTCGGGAATCCCAATTAAAAGCTTTTGATCGTCTACTCACAATTATGGATGAATTGCGAGCTCAATGTCCGTGGGACAAAAAGCAAACCATGCAAACGCTACGTCATTTAACCATTGAAGAAACCTATGAATTGGGCGACGCCATTTTGGACAATGATTTGGAGGAAATAAAAAAGGAATTGGGCGATGTTCTCCTCCACATTGTATTTTATGCTAAAATTGGAAGTGAAACCAAACATTTTGATATAGCAGACGTAGCCAATGATATCTGTGACAAACTGATCAATAGGCATCCACATATTTATGGAGATGTTGTGGTGAAAGATGAAGAAGAAGTGAAGCAGAATTGGGAAAAAATCAAATTAAAAGAAGGCAAAAAAAGTGTTTTGGAAGGAGTTCCAAAAGGTCTTCCGTCCCTTGTCAAGGCCAACCGTATTCAGGATAAGGTGGCCGGAGTTGGATTCGATTGGGAAAAACCGGAACAGGTATGGGAAAAAGTTCAGGAAGAACTGGAAGAATTCCAAGATGAGGTTAAACAAGGAAATGCGGACGCCATGGAGTCCGAGTTTGGAGATGTGCTGTTTTCCATGGTAAATTATGCCCGATTTTTGAATATTAATCCAGAAAACGCCTTGGAGCGTACCAATAAGAAGTTTATTAAGCGCTTTCAATATTTGGAAAACAAGGCCAAGGAACAGGGAAAGGCCTTAAAGGATATGACCTTGACCGAAATGGATGTTTTTTGGGAGGAGGCCAAGAGTATTTAATTTTTAAGCAGGCAGGGTGCTATACCGAAAAAGCATCAATACACCATCTAAAAATATTGATTACAAGATTTTAAATTGGCCCCCTTAATAAATTAAAAAACCACTGTAAAGGTAGATCCCACGTCAATTTTACTAGTGGCGAAAATGGAACCTCCCATAGCCTCGATCTGTACTTTGGTCATATAAAGTCCAACCCCCTTTGCTTCTGGATGGCTGTGAAATACCTTGTTAAGCCCAAATAATTTATGACCGTGTTTGTCCATATTTATTCCCAATCCATTATCATTTATGCTCAGTATTGTTTTGCCATTTTCAATTTTGGATTCCAAATAAATTTCAGGGATCCTATCCTCCGATTTATATTTAATGGCATTGGAAATTAAATTGAGAAAAATGCTGTCGAGATATATGTCGTTGTAGACCACAGTGGGTACTTTTGAGAAATCACTTTTAATTATAGCGCCAGATTGTTCTATCTGACTAGAGATGATTTCTTGGGTCTTGATTAGTGTTTTTTCAAAGGATAATTCCTTGGTAGCCTTGGTACTGTCGTCTGTGGTCTGGATTACTTCGACCATGGTATTCAAGGTAGAGGAGAGGTGGTCTATTACAATTTCAAATTTCTCAAATAATTCGCTACGCTCCTCCTCGCTTTCAGAATCTTTATAGAAACTGGATAGAGTTTGTAGGTTGGCTACAGGTGATCGTAAATTATGCGAGGTTATATGTGCGAAATCTGCCAATTGGCGGTTTTGGTTTGTAAGTTTTTTAGTGAGGACTTCAAGGTTTTCTTTAGCTTCAATTAACTTTTTTCGGTTATTGACCGTTTCGGAAATGTCTGTGGCCACCCCTAAAAATCCATTTATATCTCCATTCGGCCCCTTAATAGCAGTTGTAATTAATTGTACAGGGAAATGTGTACCATCTTTACGCACGTAGGTCCACTCCATGGATTCAAAACTATCTCGTCTTGCATGTTCCACAAAAACATCGAAACCGCTAATAGTTTTGCCAAATATTTTTGACAACTCCTTGCCATGCTTTTCCACCTCTTCGCGCACATGTATGATTTCTGGGGTCATTTTTCCAATCATCTCTGCAGCTGAATATTGCAATAAATTTTCGGCACCTTTATTAAAATGGGTAATTAATCCATTCATGTCCGTTCCGATAATGGAGATTGGGCCAACATTAAAAATGGCGCTTAGTTCCTCATTGGCCTTATTTAAGGCATTTTCCGTAACCTTAATATCGTTGATGTTGTGGAACACTCCATATAATCTTACACACTGCCCGTCTACCATTTCCGCCTGGCCTATGGCCCTTGCCCAACGGCTATTCCCTTTTGCGGTAATCAGCTCAACTTCTACATCATAGGAGATTCCTTTTTCGATAGCATTGTTTACCGCCAGTTGAATTTTGTCCCTACTTTCCCCTTCTTTAAAAAAATTAATGGCTGTTTCAAGTTCTGGCACATAATCATAGGGCACTTCATGTATTTCACAGGTTACTGTACTCCAATGGATTTTGCCATTAATGGTATCAACTTCCCAAGTACCAATTCTTGCCACTTCGTTGGTTTTGTCCAGGATTTCTTCGATACGGAGTTTTTCCTTTTCCTTTTCCTTTATAGCGGTAATATCCAAAGTGTATATTAACAATCCGCCAATTGTATCAGGAGAAATATACCAGGGCCTAATGTCATAGCTAAGCCATTGGACCCTACCATCTGGCCATTTATAGGCTATTTCATCCTCGTGATGTATAGCCCCTGCAAGACAATCTTGGTGAATTTTTTTCCATTCTTCTTCAATTTCCGGAAAAATCTCGTAGAGGGATTTACCCGTAATTTCTTTGTCGCTTAAATTATAATCGCTCCTCCAACGATCTGATGCAGCAAGGAACCTCATGTCATTGTCGAACATGGCCATGGCATTGGGTGCCTTATCAATAAAAATCTTATTGTGTTCCTCCTTTACCTTTAGATCGGCTTGCAGGTCATTTACCTGATCCATTTTTTCTTGTATCTCCTTATTGGAAGTTTCCAAGGCTATATTGGCAAGCTGTAATGAATTAGACTTTTCTTTAAGCTTTTTTATCAGCGGTAAAAAGACTAGGGCAAATTGACCAATGATTACCATTGCAACTATAAGAGCAACAAGATATGTAATACTGTAAAGATCGGAAAGATTCTTCTCTGCTGTGTTTTGATATTCCAACACAATATTGTTCATACTTGTCAAAACCGGTGATTCTTCCTGTCTTATGGTATTTATACTGGAACCCAGGATGTCAGGACTATTGGGATTATCTAGAATTTTAAGGGCAGCATTTAATAATTTAGTGGTACTAGGTCGCGAGGCATTGAATAAGTCGTCAATTTTATCCGAATTGGGTAGGTCTTTGTTGGCCGCAATAAGGTAATTCTGATTTTTTTGCCATTCAGAGGTTAAACCCATTAGACTATCGAGATAAACTTTATTGGCTATTACGCCTTGGTCCAAGTTTATGGCAAACACATGTTTCGAAATACGCTGACTTAGCATGCGTTGTCTTCCTGCGATGTTAATTAGGTGTACATCGGAAGTTAGAATATCAATCCGATTTTGGAAAAATAGTACCGCTAAAATTATACTTAGAACAATGGTAGTAATAAAAAAGAGATACCTCTTTTTGGTGGATTTTTCAAGTTTATCCATTTTGGGGATTTTATTTACTTTTATATATGGATGTGCTAAATCTATAGGACGGGTAGTAATTCTCTTTCAAACCTCGTATTAATAGCATAGCAATATAGCTTCTAAGCCCCATATTGGTTGGTATTTTTTCAATATAGGGTATTTTTTTTGCATTCTAAAATACTTTTCTTGCACTTTAGAACTGTCGCAAAATTTATGGAGAGGTAATTTAAAAATATAAAATAGCAGATTCTATGATATTGGTCATTTATTATTTTTTTGGTTAAGTGATTAATTTTACGGAATGCATGGCAGGTTCGTTTTGAGATTAATGGCATTAAATGGAAAATTCCATTGTTCTAAAACCAAAGCTAACCCTTATATTTGCCCCTTCAAATTAAAGCGTCTTGTTGCAGAAATATACAAAGGAGTTTCGTTATAATTTATCCCTTTCATTTCCTGTTATTTTGGGAATGTTGGGGCATTCGTTTGTACAATTTGCCGACAATATTATGGTGGGGCAATTGGGGACGGCGGAATTGGCAGCGGTCTCCTTGGGCAATAGTTTTGTGTTTATAGCCATGTCCTTGGGTATAGGGTTTTCTACCGCCATTACGCCTTTGGTGGCGGAGGCCGATGGGGCGGGCAATGTTGGAGCAGGAAAAAGCGCTCTTAAGCACGGTCTTTTGTTGTGCACACTAATGGGCATTTCACTTTTTGGGATAATACTATTGGCCAAGCCACTCATGTATCTAATGAAGCAACCTCCAGAAGTGGTGGAATTGGCTATGCCCTATCTGGATTTAGTGGCATTTTCTTTAGTTCCGTTAATTATATTCCAAGCTTTTAAGCAGTTCTCTGAGGGATTGTCCCAGACAAAATATCCTATGTATGCCACTGTAATTGCCAATTTTGTAAATATTCTATTGAATTATCTGCTAATTTTCGGTTCCTGGGGCTTTCCTAAAATGGGAATCGTGGGGGCGGCCTGGGGTACGTTGATTTCCCGTATCATTATGGTTATTTTTCTTTGGGTACTACTCAAGAATAAAAAGAAATTTCACGATTATGTTACGGGATTCAATTTTGCGATTATAGAGAAAAAGGTCATGAAGAAAATCATTGACCTCGGATTTCCCTCTGCCTTACAGATGTTTTTTGAGGTAGCCATTTTTACAGCGGCAGTATGGTTAAGTGGTGTTTTGGGCAAGAATTCCCAAGCGGCCAACCAGATTGCGTTAAACCTAAGCAGTATGACCTTTATGGTAGGTATGGGGCTGGGAGTCGCTGCAATGATCCGTGTGGGAAATCAAAAAGGATTGATGGATTTTAAAGAATTAAGGCGTATATCCCAATCTATTTTTCTGCTCACTTTGATATTGGAAGTTGTTTTTGCCGCGTCCTTTGTTGCTTTAAATGATTTTCTGCCAACAATTTATCTGGATCTGGGTGATACTACCAATTTGGTAGATAACATGGAAGTGATCAAGATTGCGGCCGAACTAATTTTGGTTGCGGCCGTATTCCAAATTTCGGATGGTTTACAGGTTGTGGTATTGGGGGCGCTAAGGGGACTTCAGGATGTTAGGATACCCACTATGATTACCTTTGTCGCCTATTGGATAATAGGCTTTCCCATTAGTTTTTATCTAGGACTTTATACCTCCTTGGAGAGTACCGGGATATGGATCGGCTTGTTGTCCGGACTAACGGCATCTGCCATAATGTTGTATATTCGATTTAATTATTTGACCAAGAAACTAATTGCCCAAAGGGCCTTGCAAGAGATTGATTGATATTAAAGCAAGTCGTTATCTACTAAGATGTAACAGTTTTGGGGATATCGATAATTAAATAAAAAGTTATTTTATGGAATTCCCAAAATTTTTATTAGGCGACAATACGGATTATCCTACGGCGATTTTTGTGGTACATACCGAATATCCTAGATTTATTATAAATCTGGAGAACGATGAGGTAGAGTGGTTGGAGGATTTTACCCAGGAGGATGAAAAGGAACTGGAGGCTGAAGCTGAGAATTTAATTGAACAAGCTACGGCATTCTATGACCGTGAAATTTCTCGGTACGAAGAATAGCCTATGTTGGACCAGTTGGTACATTACGACAAGGAATTATTTCTGTTCCTTAATAACTTGGGCAGTGACAGGTGGGACGGTTTTTGGCTTTTCATGACCAATAAATGGAGTTCTATTCCCCTTTATGCCCTTTTGGCATTTTTAACCTATAAGGCATTTGGTCTAAAGCGTCTTTTAATGACACTGGTGGCCATTGCATTGCTTATTTTGGTTACGGACCAGTTGGCCAATTTTTTTAAGTATGGCGTGCAGCGGTTGAGGCCCTGCCATGACAACGAGATAAACGGGTTAATGCGTTTGGTGAAAAGTTCCTGTGGTGGAAAATTTGGCTATTTCTCCGCCCATGCTGCCAATTCTTTTGCCGTGGCCGTTTTCTTTACCTCCTTATTACGGACAAAGTATAAATATATCGGACTGTTTCTAATAGGGTGGGCCTCGGTGGTAGCCTATAGCCGGATATATATAGGGGTACATTTTCCGTTGGATGTACTAACGGGAACAATTATCGGAACTTTTTTGGGAGGATTATTTCTGCAGCTTTTTCTAAAGGCAATTGACAAATACGACCACTGACCTAAGATCCCATCTCAGGATTGTTTTTACACTGAAGCCTTAAATTTATTTGGTTAGTTCCTTTTCAAAGATTTCCTTGTTCAGGGGCCCTAAAAAAATCAAGAAAAAGATTGCACCAAAAGCCAATTCGTATACTTCCCATTTTCGGCTGGCCGGATTCAGGGCAACTAAAACGGTAGCCACTAAAAATGCGATAGTATGATGCCATTTTACAATGGGCACCGCAAAATTGTTGGCCAAATCCTTAAACCAATTAAATTTCCTGAAGAGGATAGGGGTAATCAATAGGTAAAGAAACATCACCAGGAACAATAACTGACTGAAGATAATTTTGTTTATTTTCTTTTCACCTACCACCAGATTATGTAAGTTGGTTTCGCCCTGGGCGTTGTTTTCTATAAAAAATTCGCTGGATTCCACTCCGAAGATTCGTTGTCCCCATGAGATTTCCTCACCTGCAGCAAAAAGGAATAAGACCACAAAAATGAAGGTCCCCAGTTTCCACAATATTTTTTTGTTGCTCCATAAAGTTAATAAGTGGTAGAGAGAAAGTGCAAATATGCCAAATAACATTATAGCAGTACCCCATTCCACCGGTCCATCTTCCTGTGCATAGTTAACATCAAAATAAATGTCGTCCTTTAGGCCTAAATAAAGACCAAACAAAACAATAGCCAGTAAAATACTGTATCCTATTTTTTCAATTTTGGAAAAGATATTCATCATCGTTTTTGAACTATATATAAATTACTTATTAAACGGTTCTTATGTCCTTTGGTTCCTGGGTTGGCATTATAGTTTAAATCGTACACGGTATTTAACGTATAGCTATATTCCGGGTCAAAGATACGTTTAAATTCATTTTCATCTGTCGGAATTACCAGCACTCCAAATTTTTCGCCTTCGGGAATTAGGATTTCCTCTTCCCCCTTAAGTACTGGAATTGCTGAGCCATAGTCCCAAATCATTTCCGGAGCAATTTCACCAAAGCAATAAGTTTTTAATCCTTCTTCCTGCATAGCTTTTCTTAATTGAGATATACTTCTATACTCCGTATTTTTTTCCATAGCTCCAGTGAGAGGCATCGCTAATAATTTTATGGCACCTACTAAGGCTATAGAGAGCAAAAAGCAGCTAAAAATCTGTTGCTTTTTAAGTTGTACAAAAAGTAATACACCAATAGCAAAAAGTGTAAGAGATGACAAAACATAGTAAACCCATAGGCCGTTCAAACCATCCTTAAGTAATAAATAGGCAATAAAGGGATAGGCTATACCAATTAGTCCCAATAAGGAAAAATGAAAATATACTGGTATTTTTTCTTTCTGTACAAAGGAGCTTTTAAAATTTCTGATGACATATTCCATATAAAACCCCGTATTTAGGGCGAGGGGAATTAATACGGGAACAAGATATCTGGCTTTTTTTTCGGGGATGATAGAAAGTAGAATTACCGAAAAAATAGTCCATAGAAAGCTAAGTCGGTATGCCTTTTTATCACTTACCTTATTTTTAAGATAGGGATATATTAGACTAATTAAGGCTGGAATGGTCCATATTCCGCTTTGTATGAAAAAGCTCCAATAATAATAGAAGGGGCGCACATTGTAGCTTGACCAATTGGCTGTTTCTTTTTTGGTTATTGCCAAAAAGGCATTGGGATCGGCAAGGCGAACATAAAGGAACCACCATACGCCAATAACCATGGCCAAGAGGATCATAACAACCAAGGGGATATATTTCCTGTAAACTCCGAAGCCCTTATATTTATATACGAAGCCATAGGCCAAGAGAAAAGGCAGGAGGAGTGCATATAGGGAAACAGGTCCCTTGCTCATAAAGGACAGACCTATAAAGAGTCCGGCAAGTAGACTGTTCTTCCATTTATTGTCAGGATGGTCAAAAAAACTATATAGAAAGTAAATGGCTGTCAACATAAATCCGTGGGTGTATATATCCCAAGGAGCTTCAACGGTAATTACGATAATGTAAAATGAACTTAATAAAATAAGGGCATTTATGAGTGCGTGTAATTTATTGTCAAGTATTTTTAAGGAAAACAGATACCCTATATATCCCAAAAATATGGCCATCAACATCGTCGGTAACCTTAGTCCGGCTATGTTTTCCAATCCAAATATCGATCCAAAGAGGGCGGTGATCCAGCTAGGTAATGGGGGTTTCTCATATCTAGGAAGGTCGTTCATTGTGGTCAGCAACCAATTACCGTCCGTAATCATCTCCCGAGCCGTGACGAAATTCCTGGCTTCCATGATTGTAACCGGGATAACGTTTAAATGAAATAGAAAAATGGAGATTCCCGCCAAGAAGATCAGGGCAATAGGATTATTTTTCAACCACGTCATGCTCTTCATTTTTAAGGATAAATAGATTTCTTAAATAAACAATCATGCCCAGTGAATGGCCGGCAAATAGGACCGGGTCTTTCCTAAAAATGGCGTAGGTAAGAATTAAGGAGGCCCCAATTAAACTTAGTAGCCAAAAACCAAAGGGAAGACTGGAGGTTTTCTTTTTCTCGGAATATATCCATTGGTATACAAACCGAAAGGTAAAAATAACCTGTGCTATACTGCCCAATAATAGCAACCAGATAGGAATGTTTTCGTTACTGAAGAATTGCCTTAGGTCATAGGCGTTGTTATTGTATCCATAAACAATAATGATCCCAGGGAAAATCCATAGAAAAACCCTAAAGGCCCGCGGTAATTTAGTCCATTCACCTTGTAACTGGATATTGCGGATATAAATAAAATAGGTAATGGCCTGTCCCAACATTATGGCAAAATCGTCACGTAACCACCCATACACAAATAATAGAAAAGAAGCCAATAAACTTAATTGCCAGAACAGTCTAGGGGTAAGTACTTTTTTGTTCTTTTCCGATATAACCCATTGCACCACCATTCTACTGGAAAACAGAATTTGGGCAATAAAGCCAATTGCATAAACCATCCAATCTGCCATTTACCCTATTTTATCTACTTGGTAGTTAATATATTTTTTTTTCATCCATAAATAGGCAAAACAATCCATAAGCGGCCCCAATAACCTGTTCCAAAGACCAAACTTTGCAGTTCCGGCCATACGTGGAAAGTGGCGAATAGGAATTTGTACAATGGTACCATTTTGTAGTAGGATCATAGCAGGTAAAAATCGATGTAAGCCTTTGAACATCGGTATTCTTTTGGCAAAATCTGTTTTTATCACCTTTAGGGGACAGCCCGTATCGTCCATTCCATCATGTGTAAATGCTCTACGTATACCATTGGCGATGGTAGATGAGGCATTCTTAACAAATGAATCTTTTCTATCTGCCCTTACTCCGGTTACAAGATCATATTGATCAATATGTTCCAAGAGCAGGTTAAAATCTTCGGGCGAGGTCTGTAGGTCGGAATCTATATAACCTACCAAGGGGGTATCCGTATAGTCAAAGCCGGCTTTGATGGCCGCACTCAAGCCTTTGTTTTGGGCAAATTTCACAAAACTAAAAGCTTCGTTTCTTTGGCAAATGGTTTCTATTAATTGCTGGCTATTATCTTTTGAACCGTCATTTACGAATAATACCCTGGCCTTTTTTGTGCAAATGGTCAAGTAGTCCTTAAGCTCCTTTTCAACGCGTTCCAAATTATCTTCTTCATTGTAGACAGGTATAATTATGGTGAATTCGTAATTCATTTTATACAAGGATAAGTGCTTTTGTAGCTAAAATTTAGGGCCAAAGATAATCAACTTTATCAACCTATGTGGCATTGGGTCCTACATCTTATTGTGGAGCTAAAATTGGAATAGGTTTATGATATTTATTACCAAGGCATAACCTTTTCCTTTTGTTGCTATTCTTAATAAACCTTATCTCAAAAAAGCAGCGTTTAGGTTTCTTTGGCCAGACTTAATAGTTTTTCGGCGGCGTTAAACGGGGAAATTTTACCATCTACAACTAATTGTATCATTTGATCCAGATGACTTTTTATGTTTTTGTTTTGATAAAATTGTTGTTTTAGCTGGTCTTCAATAGTCTGTAGTAGCCAATATTTGTTTTGTGTTCTCCTTTTTGCGGTTATTCCGTCCAGGCCTGGTTTATTGTCTATGTAGGTTTTAATGACTTCCCATATTTCCGATATCCCTGTTTTTTGAATAGCGGAACAACTGAGGATTTTAGGAGTCCAACCATTTTCTTTTGGGGAAAAGAGGTGCAGCGCCTTAGTAAATTCAACTTTGGCCAAATTGGCCTGTTCAATATTGTTGCCATCGGCTTTATTGATAACAATGGCATCTGCCATTTCCATGATGCCCCTTTTAATGCCCTGAAGTTCATCTCCGGCACCGGCCAATTTCAATAATAGAAAGAAATCTACCATTCCGTGTACTGCAGTTTCACTTTGACCCACCCCGACTGTTTCCACTAAAATGGTATCGAAGCCGGCAGCTTCGCAAAGGATTATAGTTTCTCGGGTTTTTCTGGCAACTCCTCCCAAAGAATGACCAGTGGGTGAGGGGCGGATATAGGCGTTCTTGTCCTTTACCAATTCTGGCATTCGGGTCTTGTCCCCTAAAATACTTCCCCTGCTAATGGTACTGGAAGGATCCACCGCCAGTACGGCCACTTTTTTTCCCAGGGATGTAAGGAAGGAGCCAAAAGTTTCGATAAAGGTACTTTTACCTACCCCTGGAACTCCGGTTATTCCAATACGTATGCTCTTACCACTATGCGGTAGGCATTGATCTATAATATCATTGGATTTTTGAAAATGTTGACTGTTGGTGCTTTCCACCAAAGTAATAGCCCTAGCCAAGGTGGCTATGTCACCATTTAAAATACCTTGTATCAGTTCCGCTGCGGACGGATTCCTTTTTCTAAAAGCTTTGGTTTTAGAATTAATATTTCCGTCCGTGTTTTTATTGGTGGCCAAATTTACTTTTTAATGGGAAGGCTTACCTTGGTTTTGTCCCAAGCAAGACTAAGGTAAAGCTGTTCGTTTTCCTCAAAGTCTATGGATAGACTTTCAATGGTTTGCGACAATTGCTGTACAGGGACACCTATTTCTACCACATCCGTTTCAGGGTTTCTAGTGGTTTCCTTTCCACCACTTAAAATGGTAACTCCCCATTCGGGAATTTCACTATTGAATATAAAGCTCCAGGTCTCTTTGCCGGGTATGGTCCATAAAGCATAGCTGCCAGCGGGCAAGCTTTTGCCTCCAACACTAATGTTGGTAGCCGTGGTAAAAGTGGTAGGTTCATTGGCCCCTGTTCTCCAAACCACATCATAGGGTACCAATTCACCAAAAATAATACGGTCTTTTTTGAACGGACTACTGTATTTTACACTTAGGTCCAATCCATTTTTATTGTAAGTAGCTGTTTTCTCAGGACTGTTCTTTTTGGTCTGTTCCGTTAAATAGGATTTTCCAAACAAAAAGAAGGCCAGCGCCAACACTACGATAACTACTAATAACCATTTAAGGAATTTCATATTCTTGGATTTAGCTTAGGTTAATTGTTCTAATTTACGAAACTAAACCTAAACTCGGTTTCATTGTGATAGGTTTCTCTTGGTTGCAAAATGCTATTTGGAAAGTGGGGCTGGTTGGGAGCATCCGGGAAATTTTGGGTTTCAAAACAGATGGCGGCAAAAGCGGGTGGCGTATAGACTACCACTCCCGGTTGATTGGTTACTACTTCCATGGATAAACCTGATTTGTCTGAAGTCAGTACGGTACTATTTTTAAGACTGGAGTCCATCACAAACGGGGTGTCCAAACGTACTTGGCCAATCTTTTTTAACTCCAGGAAATTGTATTTCGAATTTTTTACGGAAACCAATTTTCCCGTAGGAAGAAGTTTTGCATCCGTTTCCAAATATTCCGTGCAAGCCAACCTTAGGTTCCAATGGTCTATGGTTTCCGCACCATCCAGATTGAAATAGGAATGGTTGGTCAGGTTTACAGGAGTGGCCTTGTCAGTGGTAGCCTCATGAATTATAAATAGGGATGGGCCTACCAGTTTATAGGTTACCGTGGATTTTAGGTTTCCAGGATAGCCCTCTTCCATATCCTGACTAAGGTAGCTTAGTTTTACAAAGGGATTTTCCCCATCATGTACCTGCTCTATGGTCCAATATCTCTTCCCGAAGCCTTTTTGTCCACCGTGAAGATGTACCCCATCCTTGGAAAAAATAGGATAGTGTACGTTATTGATTTGAAAACCGCTATTGGATATTCTTCCTGCATAACGTCCTATACAGGCTCCAAGAGACTTGTTGTCCGTTAAATATTTTTCAGGTTCCTCCAGACCCACCACCACATTGGTGTCTACCCCTTCCTTATTTTTTAATATCAACTTTTGGATGATGGCCCCATAGTCCAGTACGGTCAGTGTTATGAAATTATTTTTTATTGTAACTTGATTCAATGTAGTGCTTTTTAAGATTTAAGATAAAAATACTCTTTTTTGCAACATTACAAATATTCCATCGTCCTTTAGGTAATTGGGATTTATCGGGGATGATTTAAATGTAACCAAACTCTCCCGTCAACAAAAGAAACTGGCCGAAATGTTTCAGATTGATATTGTAGAACAATGTAAACGTAACGATCGCAAAGCGCAATTGAAACTGTACAATCAGTATTGTCATGGCATGTTCTGTGTTGCCATGCGATTCTTAAAAAATGAAGATGATGCGGAAGATGTAGTTCAGGAATCGTTTATCAAGGCATTTTTAAGAATAAGTCAATACAGGGGAGAGGTAACTTTTGGGGCCTGGTTAAAAAGGATAGTAGTAAACAAGAGTATCGATTTTTTAAAATCGAAACAACTTAAGACGGTGGAACTAAATGAAGGGTATATGAATGTTGCTGAAGATGAAGATTGGACGGTAGATGATACGGTCACTGTAAAGGAAGTAATACAGGCTATAGGGAAATTACCAGAAAAATATAGATATGTGGTGCAGTTGTTTTTGGTGGAAGGGTACGATCACAACGAGATATCCGAAATACTGGACATAAGCCCTACCTCCTGCAGAACAAGGTTGTTAAGGGGTAAGGGACAATTACAGGAAATTTTAAAATCGAATAAGTATGTCGCAAGATCTTAGAGAAATGTTCAAGAATACCGATAGGGAAGTTATGCCAACTATGAAGGATGGACATGAGCAGCGTTTTTTAAAAAGAATGGAAGTGGAACTACCGGTTGCTAAGGGGCCATCCTACCCATGGTTCAGAATTGCTGCTTCGCTTATAATTCTGGCTGGTTTGGGCACCTATTTTTTCATAAATTGGAATAAGCCAGAACCTGTTGAAACAATTATAGCGGAAAAGAACAACCCTGCCCCTGAAGAAAGGGGAATTTCCCTAGGTGACCTTTCCCCGGATTTAAAGAAGGTGGAAGATTATTATATGGTGAGTATAAATATGGAATTGTCCCAGTTGGAAATTTCCGATAGGAACAAAACCCTCATCGATAGCTATATGGAACGCCTAGAGGAATTGAATGAGGAGTATAAAAAGTTGAATGCCGAATTAAACGAAATCGGTCCCAATGACCAGACCATAACCGCCCTGATAAAGAACTTGCAACTGAGGCTACAGCTGCTACATAAACTAAGGGACAAGTTAAAGGAATTGCAGACCCAAAGCACGGAGGCGGATAAAAATACCTTGCTTACGGCTGTATGATAAGTCGAAATATTAAATCAAGAAAATAAATAAGATAGATGAAAACAATATTGAGAAAGATAGGATTCATTACAATGGTAATATTAATTATGGGTACTAGTGTGGTTTGGGGACAAAAAAAGACCAAAACCTTTCATGAGAATTTTAATGTAACCAATGAGGTGGTTTTGGAATTGAACACCAGTTATGCCGATATAGAGTTTGAAACCTGGAACAAGAATCAAGTGGATATCACGGCTGTGGTGGAATTAGAGGATGTTTCCGAGGAGGAGGCGAACAACTATTTTAAAAGGGAGCCTGTAAAAATTATGGGAAATAGCAAAAATATCAGTATCAGTACAGCATTGGGACACCGAGAGTTTGTCACCTACAATACAGAGGATATCGATATCGATTTTTTACATCAATTTAATGGAGTAAGGGGAGCCCATAACATAGCACCACTAGTAGAGCTACCAGAGTTGCCAGAAGTGATGGAATTGCCACCGCTTCCTCCAATGAACATACAACCATTTGATTATGAGGCTTATAAAAAAGATGGGGAAGCTTATTTGAAAGAATGGAAGAAGGAATTTGATAAGGGTTTTGGGAAGGATTATGAAAGTAAAATGGAAGAGTGGAGCAAAAAAATGGATCTGAAGCGGGCGGAAAGTGATAAAAGAAGACTTGAAATGGAAAAGAAAAGGGAAGAGGCCCATCAAGAACGCTTGGAGAAGTTGCAAGAAATACAAAGTCAAAGAATGCAAATCAATGAGAAGGTGCAAGAACAAATGGCCAAATCCATAACTTCGGGCAAACAACAACGGAAAATACAGAAGGATATGAAGACTATTACAATGGAGATAGACTCGGCGGATGGGAAAAGTAGGGAATTTATCTTTTTGGAGGAACGTCACCCTACGGCACCCAATGTTTTTTATTCGATAAAAAAGGGAGTTGATAAGAATTTAAAGGTCAAGAAGACGATAAAGATCAAATTGCCAAAATCTACCAAAATTAAAATGAACGTGAGACATGGAGAAGTTATTTTGGCAGAAAACACAAAGAACCTAAGTGCCACTTTATCCTATTCCACCTTATTGGCGTCGACCATAGATGGCGATAAAACCTATATAGATGCTTCCTATTCACCGGTAAGTGTCCAAAAATGGAATTATGGTCAACTTAAGGCCGATTATTCTGAGAAGGTAAATATCAAGGAAGTTAAAAATTTGACCTTAAATGCCACTTTTTCGGATGTTCTTATTGAAAATCTAATGCAGAAAGCGTTTATTAAAAACACATTTGGTCCTTTGGTTATCAATTCCATTTCCAAGGATTTTACTGATTTGGATATCAATCTACAAAATGCAGAATTTAGGTGCGTATTGCCAAAAACAGCATTTAATATAGCCGTCAATGGTACCAATTCTGAATTGGTCCATCCAAAGGAGCTGCACATGGTAAAAACAAAGAATGGCTATAATACTTTGAACAAGGGATATCATATAAACAAAACTAGTGGTAGATCTATCATTATTAATTCCAAGTTTACGGAAGTGGTTCTGCAGTAAAAACCCAATTAATAATAGCGGGATCAAATCAAAAAGTCGTTCTATGTTTACAAAAGTTTCCTCTGAATATGTTTTAATTGTATGTGTATTAATACTGTTTTTTTCCTGTACAAGAAATTCAACCCAGGTATTGGAGTCTACCAGACATAAAATGGATGAAGCCAATTTCTTAAGTTATGACCAATTGGCTTTTTATCCTAACCCAATAGGAAAAATAGATACATTGAGTTCTAAAGTGGAGATTAGCAAAAGACGACTCCAGGACAAGGGGATTGATTTTGTAATTCGGTCGGGAAACATTACCGAAGTGATGGTAGACGGTAATTATAAGTCGATTTTCCACCAAGATAGTCTAATTAGGTTTTTTCCGAAAGCTAACAAAGCTCAAGAAAAAATATATTTAGAGCAAAATAGAAATATTAAATATTCACCTCTATCACTTCTAAGGAACGAATCATGGAAGTTTAAAATGGACACCGTAATTGATTATAGAGATTATATGGATTATTATATGGTAGAGAATGATACCATAATTGATGGGAATTCTATTTATACAGAGCTTCACTTATTTATTGATCCCAATTTGGATTTACCTCAATTGCTTGAAAGAAGAAATTTTTTTAAAGGGCAATTTGCACAATCCGTTAAATATAAATATTCAAATTTTAAAATTAGTTCAACAAAAAGGCAGATTAAAGAACAGCAACCTGTTGGATTTCGTTCTATTTCTTTCGGAGAAAATAGGAATAAAATTCATTTTATAGCTGGACAGAAAGCTCCTAATTTTGAACTATTGGACATATCTGACCGGAAATTCAGTTTGACAAGTTTTAAAAATAAGAAGATATTGTTGATTTTTTCAATTATTAATTGTGGGTATTGCGAATCAACCATTGAACAACTTAAATTAAGGAATTATGAATTGGCCGATAACATTATGGGGCTATATATCAATACTTTGGATACTAAAAATGAGGTTATGGATTATGTCGAAGAAAAAAATATTCCATTTCCTGTATTTGTGAATGGGAATCAAATTGTTGATTTATTTGGAGTAACTGCTTTTCCAACTTTTTTTCTTATCAATGAAGTGGGTATTATTGAACAAGTAAAATTGGGTTATGACAAGGAATTTATAACAGGTTTATTAAAATAGGATTGCTAAGGACTATCTCATAAAGTGTGTAAATAGAAAATAGCTGGGGCATGCCCCAGCTATTTTTTATTTAAGTCATGTCTGTAATTATAATTTGGGTTCCCAGCCTTCTTGGTATTCCCTTTTCCAGTAGGACATGGCCTCATCGTCATCTTTTACCTTTCCTGTGGTCGGGTTAATATGAATGGTTCTACCTACATCTTGGGCTATATTCCCTAAATGACATAGCATGGTAGAAATACTGGCGTCGTTGATATCCGAATTCAGGGAAGTGTCCTGACGGATGGCACTGAAGAAATTGTGTACGTGATTTACATCCAAACCGCCCATACCCATGGTATTGGTGGTAGCACTTTTAACCCCTTCTTCTACTTTCTTAATTAAACTGCCATCCAGATTATAAAGGTTGTATTCATTTCTGCTCATGGTTATCATTCCCTTGCTTCCATAAATGGTAGCCCCTCTACCAGGTTGCTCTGGTTTTATCAAGCCTCTACTATGTCCGGTCCAGGTAATGAATTTATCATCATCAAATTTATAGGTCACCTGTTGGTTGTCCACGAACTCCCAATCATCCTCAAAGGTGTACTTTCCACCAAAGGAAGTTACGCTATTTGGAAGGTCCACACCCAATGCCCAACGGCAAATATCAATTTCATGGGTACCATTGTTGTGAATTTCCCCTGTACCCCAGGTACGGAACCAATGCCAGTTATAAGGGTGTACATTGTCCCTGTAAGATTCCCTAGGTGCCGGTCCCTGCCATAAATCCCAGTCCAATGTGTTGGGAACTTCTATTTTATTCCCAATACCGATAGAGCCCCTATTACTGGAATAATAGGCCTCGCCTTTGTAGACTTCCCCAATAATTCCTTCACGGATTTCCTTCACGGCCAATGCGGAACTTTGGGAGGAACGCTGCTGGTTTCCCATTTGTACCTTTTTGCCATATTTCTTTTGTGCCGCTACCAATAGCTCATTTTCGTGTGGATTGTGGCTACAAGGCTTTTCTACATAAACATGTTTCCCTGCCTGTAGGGCCATGATGGCCATTGGAGCATGCCAATGTTCTGGTGTAGCTATGAAAACGGCATCTACATTTTTGTCCTCCAAAACCTTTCTAAAGTCCTTTTCTACTTTTGGGATATATCCAATATTCTTTTTGCACCAAACATTGTGTTCCTCCAGTATTTTGTCGTCCACATCACAACTATAAAGTATTTTGGCATTGGGGTCTTTGTTTATGGCAACGAAATGGGCCTTGGCCCTGCTTCTCACCCCAATGACCGCAACATTTATTTTGTCGTTGGCTCCTATAATATTACCGTAACCCATGCTGGGCATTATTAATCCGCCCAAGCTAAGGGCAGCGCTGCCGGCTGCCGTTTTTTTAATAAAATCTCTTCTCGTTTTCATTTATTCGCTTTTATTTATGCTTTTGATTTTGATGTTTTTGTAGGAGACTAAATCCCCGTGATCCTGCAATAGGATATGTCCTTGGTCCCCTTCACCAAAATTTGGCCATTTTGCATATTTGCTTTCGGAAACCAATTTGCGATAGTCATCGCTTTTTCTTTCATATTCCAGAACTTTGGTCCCATTCAACCAATGTTCAACATGGTTGTTGATCGATTTGATATGGGCCGTATTCCAATCCCCAATAGGATTGATCGGCTTGTTAGGGTCTGCCTGAATAAGATCATAAAGGGAAGCTACCGTTCTACTACCATCATGATTCCCCAACTTGGCATCTGGGTGGCGAGCATCATCCAAAATTTGATATTCCAGACCAATGGAAGAACCTGGTCCTTTGTTAAGGTCGGTATTCACATAATACTTTATTCCGCTGTTGGCACCCTCGGTAAGTTTAAAGTCGACCTTTAATTCAAAATCGCTATAGAGGTCGGTAGTTACTATATCTCCACCAGCGGCAGATTCTTCACCACCCGAAGGCAATACGGTAAGCACACCATCCTTTATTTCCCATCCGGTTTCCGGAAAACCGTCCAAACGGGCGCCTCTCCATCCGTTGGTAGTTTCCCCGTCCCACAACAATTTCCAATTGTCTTTTTCTTCACCAACTGTAAGCTTGTTCTTCGTGGTAATAGGGGTTAAGGGCGATTTTCTGGAATAGGTTTCCAAGTTGTCTGTAAGTATTTTAACATTCTTCCAAACAATTTGGGTTCCTTCGGTTTTGTCTTTTCCAATACCATGGACCTGAAGCGCAATAAAGCCACTTGCAGTTTTATCATCGATTAAATAGGAGGCAGGTACGTCGTTGATCCAAGTCTTTATGGTGTCCCCTATAGCTTCAATTCTGTAATGGTTCCAATCATTTTGTTTAAAGGCCTTTTGTGCCTGCGGATTATCTCCCAACGGATTTAACCAACCCCTTCGGGCCTCATCATAAACACCAGCGCTCCAAGCTCTTTCGGAAGGGTCAATTTCTATTTGGTATCCATGTACCCGTCCGTTCCTATAAGATGGAAGGCTATTGCTTCTAATCTGGATGCCGGAATTCATGGATGGATCTACCTTATAATCCAATTCCAAGATAAAATCCCCGTACATTTTGTCGGTGGTCATAAAGGAATTGGGAGTGTTGTGGACAGTGGTTCCAACAATAGTTCCATCAACTACTTCATATTTTGCATTTCCGCCTTTTTGGTTCCAACCGTTCAAGGTTTTGCCATCAAAGAGATTAACCCACGGGGTGTTGTCCTTTTCTGTCCCTGCGCAACCTATTAATAAGGAGGCCAACAGTATGGCTGAGAATAAGGTGGATGGGAGTTTTGATCGTACTTTCATTTTTTTAATCTTATTTTTTTTAATGTGAGCTTGAAAGGTATAAAAAAGTGATTAAATATTGGCTTAATGCACTAAAATTAGCCCGTTTGTGATATTAAAAATCGACCAAAAGAAAAGGCCGACATGCTTGTTGCTGTCGGCCTAATTTATAAAATTCAATTATTCTCCTTGTTCCTGTAGGTCAGAATTTATGAAAATTGACTCATTACTTTAAGATGTATATACATTAATGGGACTGATCCTTTAATAGTTCCGGAAATTTAGCTTGAAAACGTTTTAGTCGCGGTACCGATACATTTAAGATATAGGAGTTGTTGGGATTGTTTTTTTCATAATCTTGGTGATAGTCCTCCGCATCATAAAAGACAGTAAAGGGTTTTACCTCTGTAGTTATGGGAGCGGAATAAACCTTTTCCTTCTCCAATTTGGAAATATAGTCGTTTATGATCTTCTTTTCGGAGTCGTTTTTATAGAAGGCGATGGATCTATATTGGGCACCTTTGTCGGGTCCCTGCCTATTTAAAGTAGTAGGGTCATGGGAGCCAAAAAATACTCTTACCAGGGTTTCAAAAGAAATCACTTTGGGATCGTAATAGACCTCTACCGCTTCTGCATGGGTAGTACGGCCATAGCCCACTTGTTCATAGGTGGGATTTTTTTCCTTCCCGCCAGAATAACCGGAGACAACTTCCTTTACTCCTTTTACACTTTCAAAAATAGCTTCCACGCACCAAAAACAACCGCTGGCAAAATAGGCAGTTTCATATTGTTGCAATTCCTTCGGAGTGACTTCGGCAATTATTTCATGCTTTTGTTCGGATTTGGTTTTGGATTGACAACTAATAGTGGTAAATCCTAGAACCCCTAGTAGTATGATCTGTAATAGTTTCATGTTGTTAATTACTTAATGTTATTATGTTCTATTTTTTTAGTCCAACCAATTTAGGTGGTGCCAGAATTATACAACTACAATAATCCTGCCTTTATAAAGGTAAGACAGTTTTGATAAAAGTACGTTTGTCAAATACTTTCTCTTTTAGTGTTTGTAATTGGAAAATACTTACGGATATCCATATTAAAATTTTTATGATATCATTTTCATTTGTGTAACACCTATTTTAAAGGCCTCAGCCTTATTGAAACGCGATAGTTGAACGAATCCCGACTTTTGGTAGGGTTTCTGGTTGAATACCCTGACTTAGCCTTAAGGGGGTTCTTTAAAGGGGAGCAAGGCTTGCTCTGGGGTTTGGAGCCATTAATTATGCATTTGAAAAAGGGTACAGCCTTATTGGAGCAATATTATTTAATTCATTTTTCACTGGTTATTTACGGATAGTATCATAGGATTATTACTACAAATATTGAATGAATCTTGTTTTTATTTTTAAATACACGTAAGAATTACCGATTAAATACCATTAACATCGATTAGCGTTTCCTGGCCCGGTTTTCACTCACCGAGCATTTTCTACACTTTATCGGGAGATTT
>NZ_JALKBB010000026.1:0-91688 GCF_023016025.1 Arenibacter sp. S6351L
CTACCACTTCACCGTTTATAGTATCGTTGCCGAGCACGTTGCTACCTGGTATAACACCACTCACACCGGTTTCTACGCTATAACTGTCGTCCACCGCATCGATCACATTGTCCATATCGGGGCCTACCTCAATAGTTACCGTAGCCGATGCACAAACATTGGGATCAGGAATAACGTTACACACCTGATAAATAATAGTAACAGTTGTATTGGATTCCGATTCAACAGGAGTATAGTTCAAGAAACCAGTTTCTTCATCAAAAAGAACAGTTCCTAAGGCGCTGCCACCAATCATGGATAAAGACGTAATACCCAAATTGTCAGGGTGATTATTAGGCAAGTAATCATCATTTTCCAAAATATTGATCGCCACTTCTGTCAAGGCAGGGGTAGACCCAGAGTCATCCCTCGCAGTTGCAACAAGTGGATCAGGATCAGTTCCATTTGGATTTCCGTCATTGTCACAATCAAGAACCTCCCAATCTACACTAGGTGTTAGGGTTACACTTTCGGGAAGGTAATCACATGGATCTAAAGGATCTGTACCATCAGTTTTCTCATCCTCATTGGTTACCCCATCCCCATCACAGTCAGTATCGTTCCATGTAATGGAAGGAGCTACAGTTTGGTGGGCCAAAACAAAATCGCAGGAATCCAACGGATCTGTACCGTCTTCTTTCTCGTCCTCGTTAGTTACCCCATCACCATCACAATCGGCTGTTAAATAGGCCCCATTTTGAGTTAAGGTCACACTCTCTGGATTATAATCGCAGGGATCAAGTGGATTAGTATCATCCTCTTTTTCCTTTACCGTAGTTACCCCGTCTCCATCATCATCAATATCACGATAATTTACATCATCAACGCCGTCAGTATTTGGAAGGTCGCTAGCTGGATTATCAATTTCATCATTTACGTCAAAGCCATCATTAATGTCCTCTCCCTCATAACCATCATCCAAGCCATCCCCATCACTATCAGTTCCTGTAAAAATTTGATCAGGAGTACCATCAAAATTGAAGTCATTCCCCTCTATATTATCAGGAACCGAATCGTTGTCCGTATCCAAGTCCAAATAATCTGGCATATCAGTACCGTCCGTATTCACAGGAATCAAGCCTTGGTTAACGGGTCCATCATAGGCATTATCCAAACCATCATTATCACTATCCAAACCGGTTGGTGGAATATATCCGTCCGTTGTTTGGGCCTCCACATTATCAGGAATACCGTCATTGTCGGAATCTATATCTACCCTATCAGGGTAACTATCACCATCAGAATCTATATCCTTACTAAAGGTAATTGTTTGTGGATCAACAAAGTTATCCAGGCAAGAAAATTGAATTCCAGATTGCCTAGGAACATTGGTTGTAAAGTTCTCATTGGTTGACGCTTGTATCCCGAACCGGAAGACAAAAGTACTTATATTAACAAATTCGACCGCTACATTAACTGAAGGATGGGTATTGGATATTCCGTCATATTCCTTAACACCCCCATTTATTAACAATCCCCCAGCGGTATAGTTAACTCCTACCTCAGTAGGATTGTCATAGGTATAACTTACCGGGGTATCGAACCTATTGAATTCCTGATATTGACTATTACCATCTACGTCGATAAAATTGGCGATAAGCTCATCAAGTACCGCAGTTTCATTAGTTCCTGTTTTGACCATGGAGATCCGTAAATCCACATAAGGCCTTCTTACATCATCAGTTGTTGTAAACTCAATCTCGGGTTTAAAAAATTCAGAGTCGACCGAATTTTGATCCAAAGTGCTAATCCGGCCATTTACCACACTCTCGATAGTTACCAGAGCATCCAGTTCATCTGTAATATTAGAAAATCTATATACCGCACCTTCAGATAGGGCATCCCCAGATTCCAAGGTAGGGGCATTACTGAAATTTAAATTTGGTACTGTCTCACAATCAAAATCGGTACTCAGAACGCTGGATTCAAGACTATCGAGTATTCCATCATTATCAGAGTCCAAATCCAAATAATCTGGAACACCGTCACCATCGGTATCTACAGGAATAAGGCCACCACCATTACCAGGTGTGAGCTCATAAGCGTCATCCAGTCCGTTCTTATCACTATCCACTTTAGAAGGGGAAATATAATTTCTAGAAGCCTGCGCCTCAATATTATCCAGAATTCCATCATTATCCGAATCCACATCCAAATAATTCGCAATACCATCTCCATCGGAATCGATATCGCCCTCAATTGAATCTAATATCCCGTCACCATCAGAATCAATATCCAAAGAATCCGAAACCCCATCCCCATCGGAATCCAAATAAACCTGGCCTAATGATACAAATGAAGGAATATTGTCAAAGGAAGAAGTAAATAGCAACGCCAAAACCGCCAAAGCTAAACCTAAGGCGCCTCTTACTTTTTCCTTAATATTAAAGAAAGTAATTTTTTCCATAAATGATAGTTTTATATCAACTGATCACCATGGCATAATAGGTCATAAACAAATGTAAGAAGTTGGGGCCAACTCCAATATTACATGCAAGATATATCTAAAAAATCAATACTCATAAGGTTTTCAAGCCATAAATTATATAAAATCTGCCAATAACCGTATTACTCGACAAAGTGTTAATTATTTACAAAAACGACCTTGAAAAGGTTGTGATTATCAAGTAAAAATAGTGTGTAAAACAATATTACATTGTAGGTTTTTACTTATAAAAAAGTAAGTAGAAAATTATAGCACAACAATGACCAACAGATAATTTCATCCATAATATCCAAAGCCACCCTGCATTAAATCCGGAAAAGTGGTCTGCATAAATTCGGGATCTACCTAAAATAAACCCCGAAAAACATTTTCCCAACACCTAACAGTATAGGACGAAAAAAGCAAGCTTAAACAAACCCCAAAATACACCCCAAACTGAAATGAACTAAAGCCAAGTATGTATGGAATACCCCGTCTAATCCAGAATATCCACCAATTAATATTTCTTTGCCTTATTTACGGGCATTTGCTGGTTGAAAAAAATTAATTTGACTTATTTTTGCCGAAATCAAATAATCAATGAGTTTTAGTGAACAAATTGAAAGAAGAAGGACTTTCGGAATAATATCGCATCCCGATGCGGGAAAAACAACACTAACAGAAAAACTACTGCTTTTTGGAGGTGCTATTCAGGAAGCAGGAGCCGTGAAAAACAACAAGATAAAGAAAACTGCTACCAGTGACTTTATGGAAATTGAAAAACAAAGAGGTATTTCGGTAGCCACCTCTGTTCTTGCCTTTCTATACAAAGACAAAAAAATAAATATCCTGGATACCCCTGGACACAAGGATTTTGCGGAAGATACCTTTAGGACCCTGACTGCTGTTGATAGCGTAATTGTTGTTGTTGATGTTGCTAAAGGTGTGGAGGAGCAAACTGAAAAATTGGTAGAAGTTTGTAGAATGCGCAACATCCCGATGATCGTATTCATCAACAAATTGGACCGGGAAGGGAAGGACGCCTTCGATTTATTGGACGAAGTAGAACAGAAATTGGGCCTTTCCGTAACTCCTTTAAGTTTCCCCATTGGTATGGGTTATGATTTTAAGGGAATCTATAATATTTACGAAAAAAACATTAATCTTTTTAGCGGGGACAGTAAAAAGAATATTGAAGACACTATTGCTTTCGATGATATAAACAACCCACAGCTTGAAAAAATCATAGGAACAAAAGCAGCCACAGAACTAAGGGACAATCTAGAACTAGTGAATGGAGTATATCCACCATTTGACAAGGAAAGTTATCTTAAAGGAACACAGCAACCCGTATTTTTTGGTTCTGCCCTGAACAATTTTGGTGTAAGGGAACTGTTGGACTGTTTTATAGATATTGCACCATCACCACGGGCCAAAATGGCCGAAGAGCGCTTGGTCCAAGCCAATGAAAAGGAATTAACCGGCTTTGTATTTAAGATACACGCCAATATGGACCCCAAGCACAGGGATCGTCTTGCATTCATAAAAATAGTTTCTGGTACTTTTGAAAGAAACAAACCCTATTTACACGTACGTCAAAACAAAAATTTAAAATTCTCCAGTCCCAATGCATTTTTCGCAGAGAAAAAAGAAATTGTGGATATTTCCTATCCTGGGGATATTGTTGGATTACATGATACCGGTAATTTCAAAATTGGGGACACTTTAACAGAGGGCGAAATACTGCATTACAAAGGAATTCCCAGTTTTTCTCCGGAACATTTTAGATATATCAACAATGCCGATCCCATGAAAGCGAAACAGCTAAACAAAGGGATTGATCAATTGATGGATGAAGGGGTTGCCCAGTTATTCACCCTGGAAATGAACAACAGAAAAGTAATAGGAACCGTGGGTGCCCTACAGTTTGAAGTAATACAATACCGTTTGGAGCACGAATATGCCGCCAAATGTACTTATGAAAACTTTCCGGTTTACAAAGCTTGCTGGGTAGACCCAAAAGATAAGAACAGTGAGGAATTTAAGGAATTTAAACGCGTAAAACAGAAGTTTTTGGCCAAGGACAAGAGAAAACAACTAGTCTTTCTTGCGGATTCCCAATTTTCGCTGCAAATGACACAGCAAAAATATCCCAATGTAAAACTACATTTTACTTCAGAATTCGACTAAATCACATCTCGATTCCCATAAAACTAAAAAACCTTCTGTAGATACAGAAGGTTTTTTAATTTTTAAGCCTCACCCGTTGGTCCAAAATTTAATGGAATTGGGGGCTGCTCATAATCCTTTATGGTTCCATGAGCTTTTTCGAAGCGACTAACATTATCGCCAAGCGCCTTTAAGAATTTCTTGGCATGCTGCGGGGTAAGCACAATTCTACTTTTAACCTTTGCTTTTGGAGCCCCAGGCATCATACTAATAAAATCTACTACAAACTCTGAAACAGAATGATTGATTATGGCTAAATTGGAATATATTCCCTCGGCCGTTTTCTCGTCCAATTCTATATTGATCTGTTTTTGGTTTTGATCTTTATCACTCATTACAAAAAATGATTATCTATTACTATTTGACTAAACGGTAATGAACAAAGAACAATTTAATTGCCAATTGTCCAAAAAAAAACCTCGGTGAATAACACCGAGGTTCTAATTATTTAGAATTTCAATTCCTCTTTTCGGGCCATGATTTCATCGTATTCCTCTTTGGAACCTACAATGATATTTTCATAATCCCTCATTCCCGTACCTGCTGGTATTTTATGACCAACAATTACGTTTTCTTTCAATCCTTCCAGAGTATCTACCTTACCGCTTACCGCAGCTTCGTTAAGTACTTTAGTCGTTTCCTGGAATGAAGCAGCCGAGATAAATGATTTCGTCTGTAAGGAAGCACGTGTAATTCCTTGTAGAATAGGAGTAGCAGTTGCTGCTACAGCATCCCTTGCAGTAACCAAATTCTTATCATTTCGTTTAAGAATAGAGTTTTCATCCCTTAATTCACGGGCACTTACAATCTGACCCGGTTTTAAGTTTTCGGAATCACCAGCATCTTCTACCACTTTCTGTCCAAAAATCTCATCATTCTCTTGGATGAAATCATCCTTGTGAACCAATTGATTTTCTAAGAAGATAGTATCTCCCGGATCCTCTATACGTACTTTACGCATCATTTGACGAACTACTACCTCAAAGTGCTTGTCATTGATCTTCACCCCTTGTAAACGATATACTTCCTGAACTTCGTTCACCAAGTATTGTTGTACAGCTGAAGGCCCTTTGATTGCCAAGATATCTTCAGGAGTAATTGACCCGTCGGATAATGGCATCCCGGCACGTACATAATCATTTTCTTGAACAAGAATCTGATTCGACAATTTAACCAAGTATTTCTTAACCTCACCCAATTTGGATTCGATGATTATTTCTCGGTTACCTCTCTTTATCTTACCAAAGGAAACAACACCATCAATCTCGGAAACAACAGCAGGGTTAGATGGGTTACGAGCTTCGAACAATTCGGTAACTCTTGGAAGACCACCGGTAATATCCCCAGCCTTAGCTGATTTACGCGGTATCTTAACCAAAATTTTACCTTCGTTGATCTTGTCTCCGTCATCTACCATAATGTGCGATCCAACCGGAAGGTTATAAGAACGCAATACTTCATCCTTATTGTTTTTGATCAATAGGGTAGGTATCAATTTCTTGTTCCTTGATTCCGAAATTACTTTCTCTTGGAATCCTGTTTGTTCATCGATCTCTACTTGGTAAGTAATACCTTGTTCTATATTTTCATATGCAATCTGTCCAGGGAATTCTGAAACAATAACCCCGTTATAAGGATCCCAAGAACAAATAACCTGACCTTTTTCGATTTTTTCACCATTCTTAATGAACAACTGTGAACCGTAAGGAATGTTATTGGTACTTAGTGTTATTCCAGATTTTGCATCTACAACTTTAATCTCTGATGTCCTAGAAATTACAATTTCAGATTTTTTACCTTCTCCATCCTGACTGGTAACTGTCCTTAAATCTTCAATCTCAGCAACACCAGCAAATCTGGCCTCCAATTTATTTTCTTCGGAGATGTTACCTGCAATACCTCCCACGTGGAAAGTACGCAATGTTAACTGTGTTCCTGGCTCACCGATAGACTGTGCAGCTACTACACCAACAGCCTCTCCTCGTTGTACCATTTTATTGGTAGACAAGTTTCTTCCGTAACATTTACCACAGATACCTTTCTGGGCCTCACATGTCAAGGCAGAACGCACCTCTACTTTTTCAACTGGGGATGCTTCTATTTTCTTCACATCCGATTCCATAATTTCCTGGCCTGCCTTTAAAAGCAATTCTTCAGAAATAGGATCATAAACATCATGTAAAGAAACCCTTCCAAGGATACGCTCCCCTAAAGTTTCAACAATCTCTTCATTTTTCTTAAGAGCTTCAACTTGAACCCCTCTTAGTGTTTCACAATCCTCAATATTGATAATTACATCCTGTGAAACATCCACCAAACGACGTGTTAGATAACCTGCATCCGCCGTTTTCAACGCCGTATCCGCAAGACCCTTACGCGCACCGTGAGTAGATATAAAGTATTCAAGAATGGATAGACCCTCTTTAAAGTTGGACAAAATAGGGTTTTCAATAATTTCCCCACCTCCGGCAGTAGATTTCTTTGGTTTTGCCATTAATCCACGCATACCGGTCAACTGGCGAATCTGCTCCTTGGAGCCCCTTGCACCAGAATCCAACATCATATACACAGAGTTAAATCCTTGCTGATCCTCACGAATACGCTTCATTGCCAATTCTGTCAACATAGCATTGGTCGATGTCCAAACGTCAATTACCTGATTGTAACGTTCGTTATTGGTTATAAGACCCATGTTATAGTTGGCCATAATACCATCTACCTGTGTATTGGCATCCGCAATCATTTCATGTTTCTCCGGCGGAATAATAATATCCCCCAAGCTAAAGGACAATCCGCCTTTAAAAGCGAATTCATATCCCATAGTTTTTATTTTATCCAAGAAATCGGCTGTTGTTGGAACATCGGTAACATTTAATATATTACCAATAATATCCCTAAGCGATTTTTTGTTCAGTACCTCATTAATGTATCCTGCCCCCTCTGGAACTACCATGTTAAACAATACCCTACCAACTGTTGTTGGAATGATCTGATTAACCAATTCACCAGCCTCATTAAAATCTTTGGCACGTACCTTAATACCAGCGTTAAGATCCAATCTACCTTCATTAAAGGCGATAACCACCTCTTCATAGGAATAGAACGTTAAACCTTCTCCTTTTACTGCTACTTCCGGAGTGGATTTTCTTTCCTTGGTCATATAATATAGACCCAAGACCATATCCTGAGATGGTACAGTAATAGGCGAACCGTTTGCAGGGTTCAAGATATTATGTGATGCCAACATTAAAAGTTGTGCCTCCAAAATAGCCTCAGGTCCCAAAGGCAAGTGAACTGCCATTTGATCCCCATCAAAATCCGCATTAAATGCAGTACATACCAATGGGTGCAAACGTATAGCCTTACCTTCAATAAGCTTTGGCTGGAATGCCTGTATACCTAGTCTGTGCAATGTAGGAGCACGGTTTAACAATACTGGATGCCCTTTTAAAACATTTTCAAGAATATCCCAAACAACTGGTTCTTTCTTATCTATGATCTTCTTGGCAGATTTCACCGTTTTTACAATACCCCTCTCGATCAATTTACGGATTACAAAAGGTTTGTATAGTTCAGCAGCCATATCTTTAGGCAAACCACATTCGAACAACTGCATTTCAGGTCCAACGACGATTACCGAACGAGCGGAATAATCCACACGTTTACCCAAAAGGTTTTGACGGAAACGACCTTGCTTTCCTTTCAATGAATCTGAAAGTGATTTTAGCGGCCTATTGGATTCGGTCTTAACTGCAGATGCCTTACGTGTGTTATCAAATAAAGAATCCACTGCCTCCTGAAGCATACGTTTCTCATTTCTAAGAATTACCTCTGGAGCCTTAATTTCGACCAATCTCTTAAGACGGTTGTTTCTTATAATAACCCTTCTATAAAGATCATTCAAATCCGAGGTGGCAAAACGACCACCATCCAATGGAACCAAAGGACGTAATTCAGGTGGAATAACAGGAATTACCTTCATGATCATCCAATCCGGTCTGTTTTCCCTATTTTCTTGGGATTCCCTTAAGGCTTCAACTACTTGAAGTCTTTTCAAGGCCTCGGTCTTACGTTGTTTGGAAGTTTCAGTATTGGCTTTATGTCTCAATTCATAAGACAATTGGCTCAAGTCTATTCTTGCCAAAAGGTCAATAAGACATTCCGCACCCATTTTAGCGATAAACTTATTTGGGTCAGTATCTTCCAAGTACTGATTCTCTTGTGGAATAGAATCCAATATATTCAAATACTCCTCTTCGCTCAAGAAATCCATTTTTTGGATTTCCTCACCGTCTGGTCCCTTGGCAATACCTGGCTGAATTACTACATAACGCTCGTAGTAAATAATCATATCCAATTTCTTGGAAGGCAAACCTAATAGGTAACCAATCTTATTGGGCAGGGAACGGAAATACCAGATATGGGCAACAGGAACCACCAAATTAATGTGTCCTACCCTATCTCTACGTACCTTTTTCTCTGTTACCTCTACCCCACAACGATCACAAACAATACCACGGTAACGGATTCTTTTATACTTTCCACAGGCACATTCATAATCCTTTACAGGACCAAAAATACGCTCACAGAATAGACCGTCCCGCTCAGGCTTGTGCGTTCTATAGTTAATAGTTTCAGGTTTTAAAACCTCACCTCTTGACTCTGCCAAAATAGCTTCTGGAGATGCCAAACCGATTGAAATTTTATCGAACCTTTTAATGGTATTATTATCTTTTAGTCTAGCCATAACTATATTCTGATACTAATTTAATTCTTGTTATTAGGAATAGTGTTCAAAACCAATCCTTGTTATTCTTCCAATCTAATATCCAAACCTAATCCCTTAAGTTCGTGCATTAATACGTTGAAAGATTCTGGCAAACCAGGTTCTGGCATGGTCTCTCCTTTTACGATCGCCTCGTAAGTCTTGGCCCTACCTATAACATCATCCGATTTAACGGTCAATATTTCACGTAATGTAGCAGAGGCACCATATGCTTCGAGCGCCCAAACTTCCATCTCTCCAAAACGCTGTCCACCAAATTGTGCTTTACCACCCAATGGCTGTTGTGTAATAAGTGAGTATGGCCCAATTGAACGAGCGTGCATCTTATCATCTACCATATGTCCAAGTTTCAACATATAGATAACCCCAACTGTCGCTGGCTGATCAAAACGCTGACCAGTACCACCATCGTGAAGATAAGTATGACCAAATCTCGGAATTCCAGCTTCATCGGTATAGGCATTGATTTCATCCAAGGTAGCTCCGTCAAAAATTGGGGTCGCATATTTCTTCCCTAATTTTAATCCGGCCCATCCTAAAACAGTTTCATATATCTGTCCAATGTTCATACGCGAAGGTACCCCTAACGGATTCAATACGATATCCACAGGTGTTCCATCCTCTAGGAACGGCATATCCTCATGACGTACGATTCTTGAAACGATACCTTTGTTTCCGTGACGACCCGCCATTTTATCACCAACCTTTAGTTTACGCTTTTTAGCAATATAAACTTTGGCCAATTTCATAATACCAGCAGGCAATTCATCTCCTACAGAAATAGTGAACTTGTCCCTTCTAAGATTACCTTGAAGGTCGTTCAACTTTATCTTATAGTTGTGCAAAAGATCGGTTACCATGGTATTGCTTTCCTTATCCGTAGTCCAACTTCCCCCAACCAAATGGGCAAAATCATCAACGGCGTTCAACATTTTCATGGTATATTTCTTCCCTTTTGGCAACACTTCTTCCCCAAGGTCGTTCAATACCCCTTGAGAAGTTTTGCCGTTGACCAATGTAAATAGCTTTTCAACCAATACATCTTTCAACTGTTGGAATTTTACTTCGTATTCCAACTCCAATTTGGAAAGTTCTTCCTTGTCCTCGGAACGCTTACGCTTATCCTTAACAGATCTTGAGAACAATTTCTTATCAATAACAACCCCTCTAAGAGATGGGGATGCCTTTAAGGACGCATCTTTTACATCACCGGCTTTGTCACCAAAAATGGCACGTAATAATTTTTCTTCCGGAGTAGGATCGGACTCACCTTTTGGAGTGATCTTACCGATCAAAATATCGCCAGGCTTAACTTCCGCTCCAATACGGATCATACCGTATTCATCCAAATCCTTGGTAGCTTCTTCAGAAACGTTAGGAATATCATTGGTCAACTCTTCAGCTCCCAATTTGGTATCCCTTACCTCCAATGCGTACTCATCAACGTGGATGGACGTAAAGATATCCTCACGAACCACTTTTTCAGAAATTACGATCGCATCCTCAAAGTTATAACCTTTCCAAGGCATGAAAGCCACTACCAAGTTTCTTCCCAAGGCCAATTCACCGCTTTCAGTAGCATAACCTTCACAAAGAACTTGTCCTTTTTTAACCTTGTAACCCTTTTTAACAATTGGTTTAAGGTTAATACTTGTTCCTTGGTTAGTTTTTCTAAACTTGACCAATTCATAAGTCTTGGAATCCTCCTCGAAGCTTACCAATCTTTGCTCTTCGGTACGGTCGTACTTAATTGTAATTTTTTGGGAATCAACATATTCTATAACCCCATCTCCTTCTGCATTGATCAATACCCTTGAATCCGACGCCACTTGACGCTCCAAACCTGTACCTACGATAGGTGATTCCGGCTTTAATAATGGAACTGCCTGACGCATCATGTTAGATCCCATCAAGGCCCTGTTGGCATCATCATGTTCCAAAAATGGAATCAAAGATGCCGAAATAGATGCTATCTGGTTTGGCGCAACATCGGTATACTGAATTTCCGCAGGATCTACTACTGGGAAATCCCCTTCTTCCCTTGCAATTACCTTCTCCGCAGTAATGGTTCCTTTTTCATCCATAGGAATGTTTGCCTGGGCAATTTTCATTCCTTCTTCCTCTTCTGCACTTAGGTAAGTAAAGTCATTAATATTTACAGTACCGTTATCTACCTTGCGGTATGGTGTTTCCAAGAAGCCCATTGGGTTCACCTTGGCAAATACCGAAAGTGAAGATATTAATCCAATGTTTGGTCCTTCAGGGGTTTCAATAGGACAAAGTCTTCCGTAGTGGGTATAGTGAACATCACGTACCTCAAACCCTGCTCTTTCCCTAGAAAGTCCACCTGGCCCCAATGCCGATAATCTTCTTTTGTGCGTAATCTCTGCCAATGGATTTGTTTGATCCATAAACTGTGATAACTGGTTGGTACCAAAGAACGAATTGATTACCGAAGACAAGGTCTTGGCATTGATCAAATCGATCGGGGTAAACACCTCATTATCACGTACGTTCATACGCTCACGAATTGTTCTGGCCATACGCGCCAGACCAACACCAAATTGCTGGGATAATTGCTCACCCACAGTCCTTACCCTACGGTTGGAAAGGTGATCAATATCATCGATCTCAGCTTTTGAGTTGATCAACTCGATCAAATATTTTATAATGGTAATGATATCTTCTTTGGTCAAGACCTGCTTGTCCATTCCAATATCCAATCCCAATTTTTTGTTCATTCTATAACGCCCAACCTCACCAAGGTTATAACGCTGATCAGAGAAGAACAATTTATCTATAATACCACGAGCTGTTTCCTCATCTGGCGGTTCTGCATTACGCAATTGACGATAAATATGTTCAACAGCCTCTTTTTCAGAGTTTGTTGGATCCTTTTGAAGGGTGTTATGGATAATGGCATAATCGCTCTGTGCGTTATTCTCTTTATGCAAAAGAATAGTTTTCACATCAGCTTCCAATATCTCATTAATATGATCCTTTTCTAAAATAGTATCACGGTCAAGGATAATCTCATTTCTTTCAATAGATACCACTTCGCCAGTATCCTCATCCACAAAATCCTCGTGCCATGTGTTCAACACTCTAGCCGCCAATTTACGGCCCAATACTTTTTTCAAGCCGGCATTGGAAACCTTAACCTCTTCAGAAAGGTCAAATATCTCCAAAATATCCTTATCCCTTTCAAAGCCAATGGCCCTGAACAAGGTGGTAACCGGTAATTTTTTCTTTCTATCAATATAGGCGTACATAACACCATTGATATCTGTTGCAAATTCTATCCAAGAACCTTTAAAAGGAATAACCCTAGCAGAATACAACTTAGTTCCGTTAGCATGGAAAGATTGACCAAAGAAAACTCCTGGAGAACGGTGCAACTGAGAAACAACAACACGTTCCGCACCATTGATAACAAAGGTACCACTTGGCGTCATATAAGGAATAGTTCCTAAGTACACATCTTGTACAATAGTCTCGAAATCCTCATGCTCGGGATCTGTACAATATAATTTTAATCTTGCTTTTAATGGAACACTATAAGTAAGTCCACGCTCTATACATTCTTGAATGGAATATCTCGGTGGATCAATGAAGTAATCTAAAAATTCTAATACGAACTGGTTCCTCGTGTCTGTAATGGGAAAGTTTTCCATGAAGGTGTTATACAACCCTTCATTGCCCCTCTCGTCAGATTTAGTTTCAAGCTGAAAAAAATCTTGAAATGATTTAATCTGAATGTCCAAGAAATCCGGATAGTTCGGAGTGTTCTTAGCGGATGCGAAACTTATTCTTTCAGTCTGATTTGTGAACATCTATGGACAAAATTTTGAACGTGAATATTTTAATTGGGTAGTGTACTACAATATACACGGTATGTATAAAAAGGCTTAGGTCTAGCCACAAAAAGCGGAAAGACCTAAACCAAAATAATAATGGTTGTTGTTACTATTATTTAAGCTCAACTTCCGCTCCTGCTTCTTCCAAAGATTTTTTAATTCCTTCAGCTTCGTCTTTAGAAACACCTTCCTTAACGGCTTTTGGTGCGCTATCAACGATATCTTTAGCATCTTTCAATCCTAAACCAGTTAATTCCTTAACCAATTTAACAACTGCCAATTTAGAAGCACCGGCTGCTTTCAATATAACATCAAATTCAGTTTGAGCTTCAGCAGCATCACCACCTTCAGCAGCACCGCCACCAGCAGCAACAGCAACTGCAGCAGCTGCAGGCTCTATACCGTACTCATCTTTTAATATATTAGCCAACTCATTTACTTCCTTTACTGTAAGGTTAACCAATTGTTCTGCGAAATCTTTTAAATCTGCCATTTTTCTATCGTTTAATAAAATTTTAAAATATAATTGTTTTTAGTGCGTACGTATTATCTTTCTGATAATGTCTTAAGGATTCCAGCAAGTTTACCACCACCAGATTTAAGTCCAGAAATAACATTTTTAGCTGGGGATTGTAACAATCCAATAATTTCTCCAACCATTTCTTCTTTAGACTTAATGCTTTCTAGAGCATCCAATTGATCATCACCAACATAAATTGCTTCGGCAATATATGCTCCTTTCAACAAAGGCTTGTTAGACTTTTTTCTAAAAGTCTTGATCAGCTTTGCAGGTGCATTTCCGGTTTCCGAAAACATTAAAGAGGTATTCCCCTTCAATACTGTTGGAAGTTCACCGAAATCCTTATCCGAAGCCTCCATTGCTTTTGCAAGCAAGGTATTCTTAACTACAGCAAGTTTTATATCAGCCTTGTAACAAGCCCTTCTTAAAGCTGAAGTAGTTTCAGCATTTAATCCGGAAATATCGGCTAAATATATAGTGGAGCTATCCCCTAACTGCGCAGTTAAATCTTGTATAACATTTAATTTCTCTTCTCTTGTCATAATAAAAATTTTTAACTACCAGTTAAACTGCTTTTGGATCCAATGCAACACTAGGACTCATGGTACTGGACATATATATAGTTTTTACATATACTCCTTTGGCTGCAGTTGGCTTTAATTTTACCAATGTATCCAACAGTTCGTTGGCATTATCCGCAATTTTATCAGCTGAGAAAGAAACTTTCCCAATTGCAGCATGCACAATTCCTGTTTTATCCACTTTAAAATCGATCTTACCGGCTTTTACCTCAGCTACTGCTTTGGCAACATCCATTGTAACCGTACCTGTTTTTGGGTTCGGCATAAGACCTCTTGGTCCCAAGACCCTACCTAAAGGACCTAGCTTACCCATAACACTTGGCATTGTGATGATTACATCAACATCGGTCCAACCGTTTTTAATTTTATCCAAATATTCGTCCAATCCTACGAAATCAGCTCCAGCTTCTTTAGCCTCAGCTTCTTTGTCCGGTGTTACCAAAGCCAAAACCTTAACATCTTTACCAGTACCGTGGGGAAGTGTAACAACACCACGAACCATTTGATTGGCTTTTCTTGGATCAACGCCCAAACGTACCGCCAATTCAACAGATGCATCGAATTTTGTATTGGTTATTTCTTTTACTAAAGCAGATGCCTCTTCAACAGAATAGAGTTTGTTCTTATCTATTTTGCTGTGGGCTTCTTTTTGCTTCTTTGTTAATTTTGCCATTCTAAATTGCTTTTAAGATTTTAAAAAGGTCTGTTGCCTGCAACTTTTAAACCCATAGATCTTGCTGTACCCGCAACCATACTCATTGCTGATTCTACCGTAAAGGCATTAAGATCTACCATTTTGTCTTCAGCGATCAACTTGATCTGGTCCCAAGATACACTTGCAACCTTGTTTCTGTTAGGCTCGCCAGATCCTTTTTTAATCTTAGCCGCTTCCATTAATTGAACTGCCGCCGGCGGTGTCTTTACAACGAAGTCGAACGACTTGTCTTTATAAACCGTGATCGCAACTGGCAATACTTTGCCTGGCTTGTCCTGCGTACGAGCATTGAATTGCTTACAGAACTCCATAATGTTGACCCCGGCAGCACCTAAAGCGGGTCCAACCGGTGGCGATGGATTCGCTGCACCTCCCCTAACTTGTAGTTTAACTACTTTACTTACTTCTTTTGCCATTGTTTAAAATTAAATTTAAAGAGTGTTAATTTGGAAGCAACACTTCTTTTATCTATGTAACAGTTCTTATTAAACTTTTTCTACTTGCATATAGCTGAGTTCCAATGGTGTTTTTCTTCCAAAAATCTTCACCATTACCTCCAGCTTGCGTTTTTCTTCATTAATTTTTTCTACGGTTCCGTTAAAACCATTGAAAGGCCCGTCAATAACCTTTACAGTTTCACCAAACACAAATGGTATGGCAACACTATCGGTCTTAACAGCCAATTCATCCACTTTCCCAAGCATTCTATTCACTTCGGATTTCCTCAAGGGAACAGGATCCCCACCTTTGGTCTCACCCAAAAATCCAATAACATTGGTAATAGAACGGATAATATGAATCATTTCCCCTCCAAGGTTGGCTTTGATCATAATATATCCAGGAAAGTAAACACGTTCCTTATTTATCTTTTTCCCGTTCCTTATTTGCACCACTTTTTCAGTAGGAACAAGAACTTCTTCCAAATAGTCTTCAAAACCAAGCCTAGCAATTTCTGCCTCTATATAGCCTTTAATTTTGTTCTCCTGACCACTTACAGCTCTTACAACATACCATTTCTTATCCAATACTTCTGACATACAGTGCTTCTTAATTGATTATGTTATTGAAATACAGTTGTATCAATTTACCAAACAAACTATCAACACCCCAAGTCGCAAGCGCAAAAATTATAGAAAACACCGCTACGATCACCATCAAGTTGGAAGACTCCGCCCTTGTAGGTAAAGTAACGTTATTCCTAAGTTCGTCTATAGATTCTCTTATATATGTAATCATGCTGCGAAATATTTATTTTCTAAACTATAAAACAAGGCCTTAAAAAAATACTGACGACATCATCCCAATCAGAAAAGAACCCATTGTATTTTGCACGGGCGGAGAGGCTCGAACTCCCGACACCTGGTTTTGGAGACCAGTGCTCTACCAACTGAGCTACACCCGTTTATATTTACATTGAAAGGTATCCCGCTTTAGCAAGACACCCTCAATGTAAACAATACTATACTAAATATTAATCTAATATCTTGGTAACCTGACCTGCACCAACTGTTCTACCACCTTCACGGATAGCAAAACGCAAACCTTCACTAAGTGCAATTGGAGACAACAAGTCAACAATAATAGTAAGGTTATCACCAGGCATAACCATCTCAACTCCACTAGGAAGATTGATAGTACCAGTAACATCTGTAGTTCTTACATAGAACTGAGGACGATAGTTGTTATGGAATGGAGTGTGACGTCCACCTTCTTCTTTTTTAAGGATATAAACCTCAGCTTCAAATTTAGCGTGTGGCTTAACAGAACCTGGCTTACAGATTACCATCCCTCTTTTTATTTGAGATTTTTCAATACCTCTCAAAAGGATACCAACGTTATCTCCAGCTTCACCTCTGTCCAATATCTTACGGAACATCTCAACCCCAGTAATGGTAGAGTTCAATTTCTCAGCTCCCATACCAATGATCTCAACAGGATCTCCTGTGTTTGCAACTCCTGTTTCAATACGTCCAGTAGCAACAGTTCCACGACCAGTAATAGTAAATACATCTTCAACAGGCATCAAGAAAGGCTTATCAACATCCCTTGTTGGCAATTCGATCCAGCTATCAACAGCTTCCATCAATTCCATTACAGTATCAACCCATTTTTGCTCACCGTTAAGTGCACCTAAAGCCGATCCAGAAATAACAGGTCCATTGTCTCCATCATACTCGTAGAAAGAAAGCAATTCCCTTACTTCCATTTCAACCAATTCCAAAAGCTCCTCATCATCAACCATATCAACCTTGTTCAAGAAAACAACGATTCTTGGAATACCAACCTGACGTCCTAAAAGGATGTGCTCACGAGTCTGTGGCATAGGACCATCAGTAGCAGCAACAACCAAAATAGCACCGTCCATTTGAGCAGCACCAGTAACCATGTTCTTTACGTAATCCGCGTGACCTGGACAATCCACGTGAGCATAGTGACGGTTCGCGGTAGAATATTCTACGTGTGAAGTATTAATTGTAATACCTCTTTCCTTTTCTTCAGGAGCGTTATCGATAGAATCGAAACTTCTCATTTCAGAAAGTCCTGCGTTTGCCAATACTGTAGTAATCGCAGCAGTCAATGTAGTTTTACCGTGATCCACGTGTCCAATAGTACCTATATTTAAATGCGGTTTGGAACGATCAAATGTTGCCTTTGCCATGTTTGTTAATTTTAATTCTTAGTTTATATTAGTGTACAAATAATGCCTTAATTGAGCCAATGATGAGATTTGAACTCATGACCTCTTCCTTACCAAGGAAACGCTCTACCCCTGAGCTACACCGGCATCTTTAATTTTAACCATTGGGCCAGGCCCAATCTAAAACTATACCCTATACCCAAAGTTTAAGAGCGTTGACGAAGTTTACCCTCGGCGTCGCTCTGGACAGGATCTTAAAATCTAGTCCATTTAATTTTAATTGCGCAAAGCCCCATCAAAGGAGCTTTTGCTTTTAAAATTTAGAGCGGGAGACCGGGTTCGAACCGGCGACATTCAGCTTGGAAGGCTGACGCTCTACCAACTGAGCTACTCCCGCTTTTATAATTTTTAGGCAAACCTAAAAATTAATTTCATCATTTCAAAAAAAACTTTCTGTATTTTCATACAAAGACTAATTAAAGCCTTTTGTGGGGAGAGCAGGATTCGAACCTGCGAAGACGTAGTCAGCAGATTTACAGTCTGCCCTCGTTGGCCGCTTGAGTATCTCCCCAAACCATATTTTAAAGAACCTAAGAAAATATAAATTTTCTTTTTTTTGAGCCGATAGAGGGACTCCCCTCGACTACGCTCGGGATAAACTTCTCGTCCCAATCGCTTTTCAACCCTATTTCAAAATTTCAAACAAAAATAATACTATTTCTGTTTTTTTTGAGCCGATAGAGGGACTCGAACCCACGACCTGCTGATTACAAATCAGCTGCTCTAGCCAGCTGAGCTACATCGGCTTTTGTTACTTTTTTCGTCAAAAAAAAGTCCGCTATTTCTAACGGACTGCAAATGTAGATATTTATTTATTTAATCAAAACATTTTTTGATAATTTTTTTAAGCATTTAATCTTATTTTTTCTTTTCGCTTAACCAACTTCCTTTCCAAGGAACTACATGCCGTGTCCACAGCCTCTTCAAAGGACTTACATTGCTTTTTTACCACAAACTTATCTTTAGGTACCAACACCTTGATTTCCACGATTTTATTCTCCTTGGCACTTGTGTTTTCAACCTTTAGGTAGACATCGGAACTAATTACCTTGTCATAAAACAGTTCCATTTTATTCAATCTTGCCTGAATAAAGTCAATAAGCTTTCCGTCTGCAGTGAAATTCACCGATTGTGCATTTACTTTCATAGAATGAAGTTTTAAAAGAATTAAACAATAAATTAAGACTGTACTATTTCTTACTTCTAGGATGAGCCGCCAAATGTACCTTCTTTAATTCCGCAATACTATTATGGGTATAAACCTGTGTTGATGCCAAACTGGAATGCCCCAATAATTCCTTTACCGAATTTAAATCCGCCCCCTTATTTAGCAAATGTGTGGCAAAGGTATGCCTTAAAATATGCGGACTCTTTTTTACCTTGGCCGACACTAAACTAAAGTACTTATTTATAATTCTATAAACAAGCGTTTCGTACATTTTATTGCCTTTGCCCGAGAGAAAAATAAACGCTTCATCCTGGATTACTTGCAACGCATTGCGTTCATGATTATATTCCAAAAACAAATCCTTGGTAGCCTCCAAAAGCGGAATAATCCTTTCCTTATTTCGCTTTCCCAATACCTTTATTGTCATAGCCCCATAATCCACATCCTTAACCTTAAGACCTATCAGTTCAGCTCGTCTTATACCCGTAGTATACAGCAATTCGATAATCAACTTGTCGCGCTTACCTTCAAAATTATCTTCGAAAGGAATTTGGGAAAGAACATCTTCCATCTCCATTTCGGAAAAAGGAATCTCAATTTTCTTTGAAGTCTTAAGGGCTTTATGTTTTGCCAAAGGGTTAATGGTCAAAATCCCTACTCCCAAAAGAAACTTATAATAAGCCTTTAACGATGCAATTTTGCGATTTACAGACCGGCTGGATACCCCTGATTCCACCAAGGAAATTACCCAACTCCTAATCAAGCTGTAAGATACTTGGACTATATCCTCAAGATCAAACTCCTCCCTACAAAAATTTTTAAATTCGATTATATCGTTCTGATATGCTTTTGTAGTATGCGGAGAATAGTTCTTCTCCAAAGACAAATATGAAATAAATGATTCTATGGACATATCCCAAAGTTACAAAAGATAACCCCCGATAAGAATAGGACACAAAAAAAAAGTCCCACATTAAGTGGAACTTTTAATACTATTATAAATTCAAGCAGATCTAGATTTCTTCTTTATCCCTTAGACCTTGAATATATTGAGCTTTCTGAATCTTCGCTCTGTTCTCTACAGATGGCTTAGTAAACTGCTGACGTTTTCTCAACTGTCGCATTGTACCTGTCTTGTCGAACTTACGCTTGAAACGCTTTAAAGCTCTATCGATGTTTTCTCCTTCTTTTATTGGTATTATTAACATGGGCAATAACCTCCTCTCTTTTGTGATTAAGGCTGCAAATATATACCTTAAAAATGAATTACAAATAATTATTTTAAAATTTTTCTAGCAATGACCACTTTCTGTATCTCGGTAGTACCTTCCCCAATAGTGCACAACTTGGAATCCCTATAGAATTTTTCTACGGGAAAATCCTTGGTAAACCCATATCCACCGTGTATTTGCACTGCTTCATTAGCTACTTTTACACATACTTCCGAGGCATACATTTTGGCCATAGCCCCCAATTTGGTAACATTACGCCCTTCATTTTTAAGGAAAGCTGCTTTGTGCAAAAGCAATTCCGAAGCCTCAATTTCTGTGGCCATGTCCGCAAGTTTAAAGGAAATACCTTGAAATTGGCTAATTGGCTTTCCAAACTGCACCCTCTCCTTGGAATATTTCAAGGCAGCTTCATAAGCCCCTTTGGAAATTCCCAAGGACAAAGCTCCTATGGAAATTCTTCCACCGTCCAAGATCTTCATGGACTGCACAAATCCTTCCCCTACTCCCCCCAATCTATTTGAGTCTGGAATCTTACAATTATCAAATACCAATTCAGCCGTTTCACTGGCCCGCATTCCCAATTTGTTTTCTTTCTTTCCACTGCTAAAACCAGGTGTTCCCTTTTCCACTACAAAGGCAGTCATGCCATGACTATCCCCTTTCTCCCCTGTTCTTACCACCACCACTGCAATGTCCCCACTCTTTCCATGGGTAATAAAATTCTTGGCTCCATTCAAAACCCAGGTGTCACCCTCCTTGACCGCTGTGGTACTCATACCTGCGGCATCGGAACCAGTATTGTGCTCCGTAAGGCCCCAGGCCCCAATCCATTCGGCAGTAGCCAATTTTGGAATCCATTTTTTCTTTTGAACCTCATTCCCAAAAGTAAGAATATGATTGGTACACAATGAATTATGTGCTGCTACCGATAATCCTATGGAAGGATCTACCTTGGAAATCTCTTCAATGATAGCCACATATTCATGATAACCCAAGCCGGAACCCCCAAGTTCTACAGGAACCAAAACCCCCATAAAACCCATTTCCCCAGCTTTTTTAAAAACCTCAACAGGAAAGGTTTGGGCCTCATCCCACTCCATTACATAGGGCCTAATATATTGTTCAGCAAACTCCTTGGCAGAGGCAGCCACCATTTGTTGAGTTTCAGAGTAATCAAAACTCATTGTAGAAGGGGTATCCATAACCATTATTAGCAATTTTTTTATAATTGCAAATATAACTTAATTATATCTAATTTTTCCGAAGGGAAATCTTCGATTTCCATTAATTCATCAAATGAAGTTATACCTCCATTCGCTTCCCTGAAAGCCACAATACGTGCCGCCACTTCATATTTTATGTAAACCAGTTTTGAGATATCCCTTGAAGACACTTGGTTTATATTGATTTTCGTTATGTCCGGACTTTCCAAAATCCCATAGTCGTTCAAAATTCTCTTCACCACCTCAGGCTGCAGGCCATAAACATGACCTAATTGCTCTTCAACCAAAAAACCTCCCAAGAGGTCCCTAAATTTTACAATGCGCTGGGAAAGCTTATCCCCTATTCCATTAATAGACCTTAATTCTTCTGCCGTGGCATTATTAAGATCCTTGATCTTGGCCTTTTTAATGGTATCCGGAACTGACACGGCTTTCAAACTTTTGAAAGAAGGAGACCTACTACCATCTACCGACTCCACAGATCCTCTACGAGTCCATTCGGGAAACTTAAAATACGGGCGCAAACTTTCCAACAGGGAATCCGATATCAATGTTACCTTTTGAAATTCCTTCCCGGAATTAACAAATTGGTTCTTAGCCCTAAACACATGTAGACGGTCTATTTCCTCTGTGGACATCCCCAAAATGTAGCCTTTATAATCTGTTATAAAATTAGGATTAAATGGATAGACAGTGACCGAATCCTTCTTTTGGTTTCGACTTCTCAGTTCATCAATTTTGGCCTGGTATTCTTCATCTAGGGTTAGGGAATTGGTCTTTTCCGTTACAGGATACGATTTAACAACAAAATATACCGTCTGGAAAATAACTATAAGAAGCAACAAAAAGAAAATCCCACTCCGCTCCTGTTTATTGAATTTAAAGTGGGATTTAAACGGTTTTCTGTTCACGACTCAAACTTTTTGTCTTAAAAACACTTTTACATTACTCGGATGATGCAGCAAAAAAGATTACATATCCCCATATCAAAAGCATCGCTATAAAAGCGGCTAAGTTCAAAATGTCACCTTTCCCAAATCTAGGTTGGCTATAAGCTAAATATAATAAAATAAGACCGTATTACTTAAATGTATTAAAAAGAAAATCCCACCTCATTCCGGATTATGGAATTTAAGATGGGATTAATACTTATTATCCTAAGTCTTTAATTATGCCTTTCCCTTTTTTTTGTAAAGCATATTTGCCTTAAGTTTTACCAAATAGTCATCAAGATCTCTTTTCACCTCACCGGACATCAGATAAAGTCCAATAATGTTTGGAAAGGACATGGCCAAAATCATCATATCCGAAAAATCCAATACTGCTCCCAAACTCACCGATGCACCTACCACCACAAAAACTAGGAACAACATCTTATATACAAACTCTACTTTCTTACTTTTTCCAAAAAGATAGGTCCAGGCCCTCATCCCATAGTAGGACCAGGAAATCATGGTTGAAAATGCAAACAAGAATACCGCTAAGGCCAAAACATATGGAAACCATGAAAGCACACTTCCGAAAGCATCAGACGTTAATTGGGCACCTGCCATCCCCTCTACTTCGTGCATTCCTGTAAATATTAAAACCAAGGCAGTCAAGGTACAAACCACAACCGTATCTATAAATGGCTCCATGAGCGCTACAAAACCTTCTGAAGGCGGATGATTTGTCTTCGCCGTACTATGTGCTATTGCAGCGGAACCAACTCCTGCTTCATTGGAGAACGCGGCCCGCTGAAAACCAACGATCAAAACCCCTATAACACCACCTTTGAGTGCACTTGGGCTAAAAGCCCCATCTACTATGGCCGCGAATGCAGGACCAATATTTTCTATATTGATGATGATTACCGTTAATGCGGCCAAAATATAAATAGAAGCCATAATAGGCACTACTCTACCTGTAACATTGGCTATACTATTAATTCCACCAATTATAACCACACCAACAAGAATAGCCGTAATTATTCCAAACCAAAACCCATTGCCCTGTAAGGCTGGGAATTGTCCGGAAAGCTGCTCAAAAGATTGATTGGCCTGAAACATATTTCCACCTCCAAAGGAAGCGCCCACTGCCAATACGGCAAACAGACCGGCAAGCGCCTTACCTAAACCTTTTAGATTCCTTTTCTCCAGACCATAGCGCAAATAGTTCATTGGACCTCCAAAAACACGGCCATCAGGAAGTATATTACGGTATTTAACTCCTAATGTACACTCCACAAATTTGGAGGACATTCCCAAAAGACCGCAGACAATCATCCAAAATGTTGCACCTGCACCTCCTAGGGAAACGGCCACCCCTACCCCTGCAATATTTCCAAGTCCCACCGTACCGGAAACGGCTGTCGCCAAGGCTTGAAAATGGGTCACCTGTCCCGGGGCATCCGGATCGTCATATTTACCTTTGGCCAAATCAATGGAATGTCTAAATCCCCTGAAATTGATAAAGCCCATTCTCAGAGTAAAGAAAATGGCTCCGATTACCAACCAAATTACGATAAATGGTATCGCCTTTTGCTGTGGATCTCCATTGGGATGGGTTATAATAACTGGTTCATCATATTTAACCTCTGCCAAAAAATGAGCTCCTTGCTCAATTACGTGCTCAGAGTTCTCGGAATTGTATATTACCCCACCTTCCTTGGCCAAATATTTTAATTGGCCGCTGACGGGAGACGTTATTGTTTCTGTGGTTCCATTACTTTTAGAAATAATTGCAATATCATCCCCTTTTTTTACTTTTTGTCCTTCTGGCTTCAACCACTCTTTAAGAATAAACTTATCTTTAGTTTCTGGAGACCAACCGGGAATTCCAATACGTTTCACATCGGCATAAACCACGGGATCATAAATACCAATGGCAGCAAAAGGATCCCAAAAAAGAACAGATCCCAAAGCACTTACGGCAGGCGTCATAACTCCATTAAAAAATTCGGTAATTGCCTCGGTAGGTACTTTGTACTCCTTGGTAACCTGCACCCCCTTTGCATCGGTAATAGTAACTGTATACGGAAGCCCTTCGATAAGGTTAGTGGCCTGATTGGCGGTCAATGGGGTATTTTGATTACTCCATTTATATTGATAAGGTGGAGTACCTCCGTCAACCTCCAACTTTATAACCCCGTCATTGATGTTGTTCGACGGATTGTAAATAGACTCCTTTACAACAAGTTCTTGGGAAAATAATACAAACGAAAACAGTAAAAAAATGGAAGATATATATTTCTTCATAAGTAGCTTGAAAAGTTAAATTTTGTTGGTTTAGCTTCAAATATCCCGGCAATATCCTAAAAATAATGCTTGGAATCAAATATAATTGTTTCTATACTCAATCTATATGGAACATCTCATTTAATTTTTTAATTTGTTCCGGTCTCCCCAATACTATTACTTTCCCCTGTGGCTGCAATTTTAAATCGGCCTCTGGGTTAATTATATAATTGCCATTGGGCTCAATATATCCAATTATAGTACAGCCTGTCTTTCTTCTCAAATCCAGATCGCGCAAGGAATGGTTGTCTATCTTGGTCATAAAACTTTCTATGGTCACCTCTTCCAAATTGGTAGTATTTTCCCCATCCGTTGAAAGTTTGTCCATAAAGGTTATAAGGTCGGGTATAACCACTAAGGACGCCATATGATCCCCTCCTATCTTATCGGGCATAATTACCTTGTCCGCCCCCGCTAACCTTAACTTCTTTTGGGAAGTGATTTGGGAAGCCCTACTGATAATAAATAGGTTTTTGTTCAATTGCCTGGCAGAGAGCACCACAAACAGGTTGGCTGCATCATCGGGCATGGCCGTAATTAGGTATTGGGCCCTATCTATCCCTGCTTCTATCAAAGTATCATCTTCATTGGCATCACCTTCAATAAACAGGATCTCTTCCTCAAACTTCTCTATGACTTCCCTATTTTTTTCAATGACCACAAAGGGCCGGTTATAAGCCTTTAATCTTTCCGCGGCCTGATTTCCATTTCTGCCAAAACCACAAATAATTACATGTTTGCTTAAACTATTGATTTTGTTTTTCACCTTTTTTTTCTTTAGAAGTTGAAGCGCATTTCGACTTAGGATATATTCGGTTATTACTGAAATTGCGAACGCAAATATAAATACACTTGTTACAATTAAAACGACTGTAAATATTTTTGCCTCGGCATCCAACGGACGTACCTCAGAAAAACCAACGGTGGTAACCGTAATAATGGTCATATAAAAGGCGTCTATCCAGGTATAGTCCGATAGGAACCTATATCCGAGTACTCCGAACAACAAGACCATGACCAATAAAGCCAATGCCAAATACATTCGGGAGCGAAAAAGTCTTATCATACTTAAAGATCAAATACAGAGGTTCTTTTGGTGTATACCAAGTCCTTTATCCTTAGCCAAAAGGCCATAAACAAATAAAGGGCAAATCCAAAGCCCAGGGTAACGAAAGTAAGATATATAAAGGATGTACGAACTACTCTGGTACGTATACCCAAACGCTCGGCTATTCGTCTACAAACCTCAAATCCCCTTTTCTGAAAGTAATAAAGTACCGTATAGAAAATGTTCATGCCTTAAAATTAGGGTTTTCTATTTAATAATTGATGGCCCACAGCACATTGCAAACATTTATTTTTTGTACAGTATTCATTATACAACTGTATTACGGCCTGACTTTCTTTGGCTGAGGGAAATTGCAATTTAAGTGACTTAAACTTAGAAATAACCGTATTACTTTCTGATGTTATACCCGAAATAATATTTATTATCTCGTCTGGCACATCCCTTCCCATATGTTTTGCATAGCTTAATTTTATGGGAAGCACAGTATTGACAATCAATAAATCTACAAATTTCCTAGTGAGAATCTTGACATGTTTCTTGGATACTTTTCCAAAAGTATAATGGTTGTTCCAATATTCGCTGGCGGAAACTTTAAAAACCAAATAAATTTCCTCAACACTTTTGGCATTGATAACCCTACTAAATAGGTTGTGGTGCAACACATACAAATTAGCCAATTGGGAAAGTCTGATGGTGGGGAAATTAGATGGGCGCAGTTTAAAAAACTCCGGTTTTTGATGTGGCAGGTCCAAAAAATGGAACTTGGCTTTTAGAAAAGTAAATTCCTTTTTTAAACTATCATAGTAATTATCGCCGATAATATCATCATCCAAGAATCCGGCAAAGCCGTATAGCAAACTCTCCATTTGAAGCGTATTATCCTGTATTTTGCGCACCAGAGGGAAAGGCAGCCGTTTGGCAATTTCAAAAAAGGGTTCACTATTTATTTTAAGTCCAAAATTCTTGGAAAGCAAAACAAAAAACACGCGCTCCCAATCATTGTTCGAATCTTTTAAAAGTTTGGTAACCAAATCGGTTTTCCTTTCCAAACGCTCAAAATAGAGAACCTCCAACCAATTCTGTAAAACAAAATCAGAAGTATGGCCTATCTCATTTCCACAATTTATAAATGAACGCTCTTTGTGGTAAAACAATTTTTGATACTCCTGCAAAAGACTGGATGGAATATAGTCCCTGAGCACCAAAGTGGGAATAACCGTATTATCCTTCCTGAACACATCACAATCGTCCTCCCAAACTACATGTAATATTACGTTTTGATAATTGGGATCTGTTTCGTGATTGTGGGCGTACCAATCGGAAGATTTAATATGCATCTCTACCGTACCGGCCCACAACTGTTCATCTATTTGAATCTTGGCATTAAAAAAATCGGGCCCTGACAAAAGATTATGCGAACCTACATCCAATATTTGGATAGCTTCATTATTGGAACTTTTTAAATTCCCCAATTGAAGTTTTTTATACTTCCAAATAAAATGCAAAATATCTTCCCGCATAATCCAATGTAAAGAAAAAACCAATACTCCACAAGGTTACGGGAAAGTAAGATAATTTGTGCAAGAAGCCTGTTAGAGCTTAATTATAACACGGCTGCCCATCAATTATATTATTCCGCTACTTCACCTTCCCAGTTCATAAACCCTCCTACCAAATTGTAAGCGTTTTCAAAGCCCAACTTGTTCATGATGGCACACGCCTGACCACTTCGTTGGCCAGACCTACAATAGACGTAGTAGTTTTTGGTTTTATCCAATTTTTCCAGTTCGGCAACAAACTCTTGCCCTAAATAAATATCTATATTGGTTGCGTTTGGGATATAACCTTCCTCAACCTCTTCCGGAGTCCTAACATCCAACAAGAAGGCGTTCTCGTCGTTTTCAAATTGTTCACTCCACTCCTCTTGTGATAAATCTGCCATTTGTGTTATTCTTTAATCCCCAAAAATAATGCTTTTAAAAAAAATCATCCAACATTTAAAGCACAAATATATAAGGAAGCACTTTGCCAAAAATAAAGCAACCCTATTTTACTCATTTAAATATGCATATTACAATTTAACAAATTTTTATCACCAACCATGTTGGAGAACCTAATTAAATCCATACATTTGTATATACAATTGTTGTAGCAACATGAATGTAGAAAAAATTATTAAAACAGACAAGCAAATCCCTATAGCAAGTAGGACCATTATACACTTAAGCCTTGTTGAAACCAAGATCAATGAGATAATGACAGCGGCACTAAAGCCGCATGGGGTATCATTGCAGCAGTTTAACGTACTAAGGATTCTAAGGGGCCAAAAAGGAAAACCCGCCAATCTCTCTACCTTAAACGAAAGAATGGTTACGAAGATGAGCAATACTACTAGGTTGGTAGACAAATTGATCCTTAAGGGCTATGTAGAACGAATGGTCTGCCCAAGTAACCGCAGGAAAGTTGAAATAAATATAACCCCTGCAGGTGAAAGCGCCTTGTCCCTAATGGATCTGGCCATGAAAGAATCCGAGGTAAAATTGTTGGAAAATTTTTCTACCGACGATTTATCGTCCTTAAATGAATTACTGGATAAATTTTAAAAGCAATATAAACAGGTATAAATAATTATTAAATTCAAAACATGAATTCTTATATAGAAAATTTAAATTGGCGCTATGCCACCAAAAAGTTTGACGCTTCCAAAAAAGTGTCCCAAAAAGATCTAGAAAATTTATTGGAAGCTACCTCCTTGAGTGCATCCTCCTACGGATTGCAACCTTATGAAATATTGGTTGTAGAAGATGCTGCATTGAGAAGTAAATTACAACCAGCAGCCTGGGGACAATCCCAAATAACAGAAGCCTCCCACTTAATAGTTTTGGCCAACCAGTCCACTTTCGGGGAGGAATTGGTAGACAATTATTTAGACAATGTAAGTGAAACACGTGGTATTCCTTCCAATGATCTTGAAGGATACTCAGATTTTATGAAGTCCAAATTAATGCCGCTATCCGAATCGGCCAAGGCTACTTGGACTGCTAGACAAACCTATATAGCATTGGGCAATTTACTGTCCGCAGCTGCCGATTTAAAAATAGATACCTGTCCCATGGAAGGTTTTGATAGTGCTCAATTCAACGAAATGCTTGGACTATCCAAAAAAGGACTTAACGCTGCCGTACTTGTAGCAATAGGTTATAGGTCTGAGGAAGATAAAACACAACATTATAAAAAAGTACGTAAAACCAAAGAGAATTTAATTACATATATATAAACAGGAACATTAACAAACATTATCTTAAAATTGAAATTATGAAAAAAAGCGCATTAAGTTTAGTATTGTCCGTATTTACAGGTTTAACAGCCATGGCAACCACTCCAGTGGACAACGAAGTAAAACAAGTAAAAACAACCGAAAGTACAGTTACCTGGAAAGGATACAAGGTTACAGGATCCCATCATGGAACAATTGCCATTAAAGAAGGGTCCTTAATTTTTAACGGGGACAAACTAACTGGGGGAGAATTTGTAGTAGATATGCCTACTTTGGTTTCAAACGACCTACAGGGTGAATACAAAGGAAAGCTGGAAGGGCACTTAAAGTCAGATGACTTTTTTGGTGTCGAGGCACATCCTACTTCCAAATTGGTATTTACCAATGTAAAGTCTACAGGTAAAAATTCATATGAAGTAATTGGAAATCTTACGGTAAAGGGAAAAACGAATCCTGTTACCTTTGACATCTCCATATATGGAAACAAGGCAACAGCCACTATGAAGGTAGACCGTTCCCTATACGACGTTAAGTACGGATCAGGTAGTTTCTTCGACAATTTAGGGGATAAAACCATATATGACGAATTTGATCTAGTGGTGGATCTGGTATTCTAAACGTTTCCAAATAACGCTGTTTAAAACCTCACAATTGTGGGGTTTTTTATTTTTTACGTAACACAGGTTTGTAAATTTGAAATTCCTTCTTATATTTGGCCTGCAATGAAGAACATGGTATCAAATACTTGGTGGTGGAGTAACTTACGAAAAACATCGTGAGCAAAGCATCATTGTAGTATAACTATATAAAAGGCTTGTCATCACGACAAGCCTTTTTTTCGTTTATCATAGAATTCAAAGAACCAATTGGCAGAGAGTAGCAATTAAAAGAATTATCATGAAATACCAGTTAGTATCACATCACAAGAAAATACTTGCGGACACCATTACCCCAGTAAGTGTTTATTTAAAAATTAGAGATCGTTTCCCCAATAGTATTCTTTTGGAAAGTAGTGACTACCATGCCAACGACAATAGTTTTTCCTATATATGCTGCAACCCCATAGCTTCCATAAAAGTAGAAAACGAGACGGTCACCAAACAATTCCCGGACGGTTCCATAGAGGAAATCAGCATTGACGAACATACTGACATCCCAGGCATTTTGCATGATTTTAGTCAAAAATTTGAATCCCAGAACAATAACTTTAAGTTTATCAACAATGGTTTGTTCGGATATATGGCCTATGATGCAGTGCGATATTTTGAAGACATAGACATTTCCAAAAAAAATAACAGTATCTCCATTCCGGACATCTATTATGCCGTTTATCAAAATATAGTAGCCATAAACCATTTTAAAAACGAAGCCTATATTTTTGCTCACTGCTATGAATCCGAAAATAATATTGGGGAAATAGAACAAATTCTCAGCGCCAAAAACTTTGCCTCCTACAATTTTTCCAAAGACGGAGATCCAATATCAAATCTTAAGGACGAGGAATATAAGGAACATGTAGAACTGGCAAAAAAACATTGTAACAGAGGCGATGTTTTCCAACTGGTATTATCCAGAAGGTTCTCGCAAGAATTTAAGGGCGACGAATTTAATGTATATAGGGCGCTGCGATCTATAAACCCGTCTCCGTATTTGTTCTATTTTGATTATGGGGATTTCAAAATTTTTGGAAGCTCTCCCGAGGCCCAACTAATAGTAAAGGATGGCAAGGCTGAAATTCATCCCATTGCAGGAACCTTCAAAAGAACAGGAAATGATGAACAGGATGCGGAATTGGCCAAAAAATTAAAGATAGACGACAAGGAGAACAGCGAACACGTTATGTTGGTCGATCTTGCTAGAAACGACTTAAGCAGAAACGGCACCATGGTAAAAGTGGAAAACTATAGGGAGGTTCAATTCTTTTCACATGTAATACATTTGGTCTCCAAAGTAACCGGACTAAAGAAAAAAGACATCCCAACCATGAAAGTTGTCGCCGATACCTTTCCTGCCGGCACCTTAAGCGGTGCCCCAAAACACATGGCCATGCAACTTATTGAAAAATACGAAAAAACCAGTAGGGGCTATTACGGTGGAGCTATAGGGTTTATGGATTTCAACGGAAACTTTAACCATGCCATTATGATCAGAACCTTTTTAAGTAAAAATCATCAATTGCATTACCAGGCCGGAGCCGGTTTAGTGGCCGCTTCAAATCCTGAAAACGAACTTCAGGAAACCTACAACAAATTGGGAGCCCTGACCAAAGCCTTGGAAATAGCCGAAACTATATAATAACACCAATTAATTTCCTCGTTGTTTCTTATCGGGGTATATGGATAGATCAATATAAAATGTTCATTAGAGAACATCAATAGTATGAAAGAGAATACAGATAATAAAACAAACACCAAATCCGTGGGCAAAGGACAAGGCAAGTCCATATTGGTAATAGATAATTACGACAGTTTCACCTACAACCTGGTCCATTATTTGGAGGATTTGGATTGTACCGTAACCGTTAAAAGAAATGACCAAATTGGTCTTGATGAAATTGAGGCCTTTGATAAGATCGTTCTTTCTCCAGGCCCGGGCATCCCAGATGAAGCTGGCCTTCTCAAAGAAATTATAGCCATGTACGCACCTACAAAAAGTATCTTTGGGGTGTGCCTGGGACAGCAGGCCATTGCTGAAGTGTTTGGAGGTTCATTGGTAAACATAGACCAGGTCTACCACGGTATAGCCACCAAAATAGATATTGTAAAGGATGATATTTTGTTTGATGGATTGCCAAAAGAAATTGAGGTGGGGCGCTATCACTCTTGGGTAGTTGACCCTGCACTTCCAGAAGTATTGGAAGCTACCTCTTTTGACGAAAATGGACAGGTGATGTCCTTGCGTCACAAGGTATTTGATGTAAGTGCCGTACAGTTTCATCCCGAATCTGTATTGACTCCTTATGGCAAAAAAATATTGGAGAACTGGGTAGCCTCCCCTAACCGCTCATAAGGTGTAGAGCCAATTAAAAGCTTTAGACAAAAAATAATTATAACCAAAAAAACCCTTGCATTTTAAGAGGGTTGGAGAGAGACTTATGAAAGATATTTTAAACAAACTGATCAATCACGATGTACTTCCAAAAGAGGATGCAAAACAGGTTTTGGTAAATATTGCTAAAGGAGATTACAATACAAGCCAGATTGCCGCCTTTTTAACGGTTTACATGATGCGTAGTGTTACTATAGAAGAATTGGAAGGCTTTAGGGACGCCTTGCTGGAGCTTTGTCTGGCGGTAGACCTTTCGCAATACAACCCCATAGATCTATGTGGTACGGGTGGTGACGGCAAGGACACCTTTAACATCTCTACTTTGGCCAGTTTTGTTACGGCAGGAGCAGATGTTAAGGTTACCAAACACGGCAACTATGGCGTTTCTTCAAAGTGCGGTAGCAGCAATGTTATGGAATTCCTGGGCATCAAATTCAGTAATGAGGCTGGATTTCTTGAAAAATGTATAGACGAGGCAGGAATTTGTGTATTGCATGCACCACTATTTCATCCAGCCATGAAAAATGTAGCCCCTATACGTAGGGAATTGGGCGTAAAAACTTTCTTTAATATGTTGGGACCAATGGTGAACCCAGCCTTCCCCAAAAACCAAATGGTCGGGGTTTTTAATTTGGAATTGGCAAGAATGTACGGTTATCTATATCAAAAGACCGATAAGAACTTCACGGTATTGCATGCTTTGGATGGTTACGATGAAATTTCATTGACCGGAAACACCAAAACCATTACCAACAAATCCGAGGGGATGTTAAAGCCTTCCGATTTTGGAGTGGAAGCCATTTTGGCGTCGGAAATAGTGGGTGGAGATAGTATAGAAGAATCTGCACAGGTTTTTCTCAATGTTTTACAGGGAAAAGGTACTATACCACAAAATAATGTGGTCTGTGCCAATGCCGGTATTGCCATAGCCACGGTAAAAGGAATTAGCCCAAGGGAAGGCTTTGAAGAAGCCAAGGAATCCCTATTGAGCGGAAAAGGGCTTGCGGCATTAAAAAAATTACAGGCCTTGAGTCAATAGATATAAACGGCTATACCTAAGCCAACTTTATAGTATCATGAATATACTGGACAAAATAGTTTTGGATAAAAGAAAGGAAGTGGATTTAAAAAAATCCATAATCCCGGTTTCCCAGTTGGAAGCCTCCGTATTATTTCACAGACCCACCGTTTCCTTGGCCAATGCCCTCAGAAATAGCAACAGTGGAATAATCGCGGAACACAAACGGAGATCTCCGTCCAAGTCGGTCATCAATCAAAACAACAGTTTAGCCGATGTGGCCGTAGGTTATGAAAAAGCTGGCGCTTGTGGCATGTCTGTCCTAACGGATGGGAAATATTTTGGCGGATCATTGGACGACCTGTTGTTGGCCAGGGCATCCGTACAAATGCCGTTGCTTCGCAAGGAATTTATTATTGACGAATACCAATTGTTGGAGGCCAAGGCCCATGGCGCAGATGTGATATTGTTGATTGCAGCCATATTGACCAGGGCGGAAATTAAGGCTTTATCCGAATTTGCAAAACAATTGCACTTGGATGTATTGCTGGAGGTCCATGACGAAGAGGAGTTACAGAAATCCATTATGCCCAGTTTGGACATGTTGGGAGTGAACAATAGAAATTTAAAGACTTTTGAAGTAAGCTTGGATACCAGTAAAGCTTTATCCAAAATAATTCCGGACGATTTTGTGAAGGTTTCAGAGAGCGGTATAAGTTCTACAGAGGCCATTCAAGAATTAAAACCTTACGGCTATCAAGGGTTCCTTATTGGGGAGAATTTTATGAAAACGGATAACCCCGGACTAAGCGCATTGCAATTTATTAAATCGATTAAATAACAAAGCGGCCATGAAACTGAAAGTGTGCGGAATGAAATTGAATACCTTGGAGGTCGCCACCCTTAATCCGGATTATCTTGGTTTTATATTTTGGGAACCCTCCAAAAGGTTTTTTGAAGGAAGTATTCCCGAATTGCCCGCCTCCATTAAAAAAGTAGGTGTTTTTGTGGATGCTACCCTTGAAGATATTGTTAAAAAAGTCAACACTTATGGTTTACGGGCAGTGCAATTGCATGGAAAGGAAAGTCCGGAGTTCTGTAGCGACCTTAAAAAGTTTACTATTGACCGTTCAAAAGCTTTAGGGGAGACAAATCTAAAAATAATAAAAGTCTTTTCTATAAAGGACGATTTCGACTTCCGCGTTTTGACCCCCTATGAAAATGTATGTGATTTTTTTCTTTTTGATACCAAGGGCAAATTACCTGGGGGCAATGGTTTCACCTTCAGTTGGGAAGTACTAGGAAACTATCCCTCCACCAAACCCTATTTTCTAAGTGGAGGCATTGGACTGGACGAGATTGAAAAAATAAGGGAATTTCAACAAAGACCGGAATCAAAATATTGCCACGCTATTGATGTCAATAGTAAGTTTGAATCGGAACCAGGATTTAAGGATATTAAAAAATTGAAGGAATTTAAAGAAGTATTGAGCAATGAGTAGTGGTAATCCCATACTCAATACTTAATACTCAGTACTGAATACTATACTATAAAACCATGAATTACAACGTAGACGAAAAGGGATATTATGGAGAATTTGGAGGAGCTTTTATTCCTGAAATGCTCTATCCCAATGTTGAAAACCTTAGACAGCAGTATCTTAAAATAATGGCAGAACCATCCTTTAAAAAGGAATTCGATCAATTATTGAAGGATTATGTAGGCAGACCTTCGCCCCTTTATTTTGCCAAACGTTTATCAGAAAAGTACAACACCAAGGTATATTTAAAGCGTGAAGATCTTAATCATACCGGTGCACATAAGGTCAACAATACCATTGGACAGATCTTAATGGCCAAACGTCTGGGCAAGACCAGGATCATTGCCGAAACCGGTGCCGGTCAACATGGCGTTGCAACGGCTACGGTATGTGCCCTTATGGGAATGGAGTGCATTGTATACATGGGCGAAATAGATATTGCCAGACAAGCTCCCAATGTTGCCCGTATGAAAATGCTCGGAGCTGAAGTAAGGCCAGCACTCTCCGGAAGTAGAACCCTAAAGGATGCTACCAATGAGGCCATAAGGGATTGGATCAACAACCCTGTGGACACCCATTATATTATTGGGTCGGCTATTGGCCCCCACCCCTACCCCGATATGGTAACCAGATTTCAGTCCATTATTTCCGAAGAAATAAAATGGCAGTTAAAAGAAAAAGAAGGCAGGGAAAATCCAGATTACGTTGTAGCTTGTATAGGCGGTGGCAGTAATGCTGCTGGCACCTTCTATCATTTTCTACACGAAAAGGAAGTGGGCATTATTGCTGTAGAAGCGGCAGGACTGGGCGTGGATAGCGGTGAAAGTGCTGCAACCTCCGTCTTGGGAAAAATGGGAATAATACATGGCTGCAAAACCTTATTGATGCAAACTGCCGATGGGCAGATTACAGAACCTTATTCCATTTCCGCAGGACTTGATTATCCAGGGGTTGGACCCATGCACGCGCATCTATACAAAACGGGCAGGGCCGAATTTATTGCCGTTACGGACGATGAAGCTATGCAGGCGGGGATGGTACTATCCAAATTGGAAGGGATAATCCCAGCCATTGAATCCTCACATGCGTTTGCTATTCTGGAAACCAGAAAATTCCGACCAGAGGATGTCGTAGTCTTTAATCTCTCGGGACGTGGTGATAAAGATTTGGACACCTATATAAAATATTTTAAGCTGTAAGCTACATATACATGACCGCCCTGGTGGAATGCAAAAAAATAATTTTAGAATGAACAGAATACATCAAAAATTACAAGAAGATAAAAAAATATTGTCCATTTATTTTACCGCGGGCTACCCTTCTTTAAACGATACGGTAAAAATTATTCAAGATCTTGAAAAAAATGGTGTGGACATGATTGAGATCGGATTGCCCTTCAGCGATCCTTTGGCCGATGGTCCTACTATTCAGGCCAGTTCTACCCAGGCATTGAAGAATGGAATGACCACATCGTTATTATTTCAGCAGTTAAAAGATATCCGGAAATCAGTCTCCATACCCTTAATCCTTATGGGATATTTCAATCCTGTTCTACAATTTGGAGTAGAGGAATTCTGCAAAAAATGTCAGGAAATAGGAATAGACGGACTTATTCTGCCCGATCTGCCATTGGACGTATACCAAGAAGATTATGAAGCAATATTTAAAAAATATGGGCTTGTGAATGTTTTCTTGATAACCCCACAAACCAGTGATGCCCGTATCCGTCAAATTGATGCGGCCTCCGACGGATTTATTTATATGGTAAGTTCCGCCAGTGTTACCGGTTCCCAGGATGGTTTCGGAAATAATCAAGAAACCTACTTTGAGCGTATTGCGGATATGAAATTGAAAAACCCACAGGTCGTTGGCTTTGGAATAAGCAATTCCGAAACCTTTCTGCAAGCTACCAAACAGGCGAAGGGAGCCATTATTGGATCGGCCTTTATTAAATTTCTGACACAACATGGTGTTGACAAAATTGGCGATTTCGTTACGGGAATTCGAAAATAAACTACAGCGATGGACATTATAAATAATTGGAAAATAGTTCTGCTTTTGTGCCTTACCCTTGGTCTGGCACCTTATTTTCCGGAACCCCATATCCTAGGTAAGGTAAAATGGATATTGGGCGGGGCTGCCGGAATGAAACCCATGGACTGGTTCGATGTTCTTTTACACGGATTTCCATTTGTTCTGCTAATAAGGTTATTGGTCATAAAAGTCCTTAAAAAGTAAGTTTCTACTGCATTTACACCACCATGTTGGATTCCTGCCTGCGCAGGAATCCAATAGACTTGCATACCCTTTTTATCAATTCTTTATTGTTTACTAAAAACGACCTATGAATCGAAATTGGAAACTTCCCTCAGTTTCAGCTATACTCCAATAACTACATGATCGGATATTAGAATGCCTTTATTCACGCAATGTCATTCCTGCGCAGGCAGGAATCCAATGGTCCAGAATTATTTTTGGACCGTCTATTTTATTTAACCATAAAGCAGATTGTTTATCCAGATTTAACATCTAACTTTAATAGTATAAACAAATAATTATCCGCTCTTTGAATACCTTAAAAAAGTAGTTGCCCCCTGAATTAGATGAATATCTTAATTGTCATTAATCTAAATGTCATGAGAACAATTCGCTTACTTCTTGCATTACTACTTGTCAGTTCTATTTTAGTAGGACAGACTAAAGAATTCTCCAAAGATTATTTTTTACAGAAAAGCAAAAAACAAAAAACCACTGCCCGGATTTTGTTAGGTGGAGGAACGGCAATGGCCGTTGGAGGATTCGCTAAATTTGATTCCAGCTGGGATAGTGGATCGGCCAGTACCACGGACATAGCTGGCATTATCGGTACGGTCGGATTTTTGACCGGTTTAGCCAGTATTCCCTATTTTATCAGTGCCGGAAAAAATAAGAGGACAGCCATGTCCATTACATTTGACTATCAACCGATTTATTTATCCACAGATAATTTGGTTGCAGCAAAGGCACATCCAACGCTTTCCTTGAAAATTAAACTTTAGCCCTTAACATTCCATAACAAAGGTTTATAAAGGCTTTAACGGAATTATACAGGTCTTTTTATTAAGTTGGGAAGGAACCTTAAAACTTAAACAGAATGGGAATTATAAATGATAAGAGAAAGTTTAAAAGAAAAGTGGAACAATCCAATCCTACGAACCCTACCGGGAATACCAATGTTGACACCAATAACTTTGACATTGAGAAGGATACTATAAAGGATCAACAGAACAAGCATTAAAAGATGCTAAGTAAATCCACAAGCTGGAATATAATGGAATTCTTCTAAAAAAATTCTTTATACTGTAAAACCCTGAAATCGATCGTATTGAATTCAGGGTTTTCATCTTTCATCTTCTTATATAACTTCAAGCTTCCAACTGCCCTGTTGGCTGCTCCGGAAGGTGCTGTTAAGGATACTGTTTTAATTATTCTCTCCTTGTTGTCTTTTAACTTTACTGGGGTTTTGGACGAAATGTCCAAATTGGTACATGGAAGAACAAACTTGTGTACACGGGGTACCTCATTGGAAACCGGTTCCAGGATAAACCCTTGTTCCTTGAGATACTTTCTAAAAAAATACTCGGGTCCATTTTTACTATTTCCCCCTGTAAACAATAAGGTATCCACTTTGGGACATTGTTGAATATAAGTAAACATATCCCTCAATACAATGTTCTCCATCCCCAGGTCCGAAGCATCGATCTTGGAACGTTCTGCACTTTGCACTATATCACATATCCCTATTTTTCGTTCCTTTAGAAAATCCATACGTTGTCTTATAGCCTTTTCTGTAGTTTCAAAATCTAAATTGAGTCCAAAAATTCGATCTAAAATGGGCCACAATTGGCCATCCCGGCTGCCGTAACAAAAATCTACATCCCCCTCCTTTAAATCACCTGTGGTAAATCTGGGCGGTGGAAGGGTCCCTACTATCAGTTTCGAAGCATCCTCGAATAAGAAGGGTTCGTAAGGATGTGTGTGCAAGAACATATTGGAAGACTTCATGAATATAAATGGCTTTGCGCTTACAAAGGTAAACGGACAAAAAAAAGTTGCAGGGATAAGCCCAACAATTTAGGAGTTCCCTGCAACCTTAATATTTTTTAAGCTGTACTAATTATTTTAATACCACTACCAAATCCTCGGAATTCACCAAGGAGCCTCCAGTTAGTTGTACCCTATCTACAATACCCTCTTCCGTGGCAGTAACCGTTGTTTCCATTTTCATGGCTTCTATAACAAATAAGGGTTGGTTCTTTTTCACTTCTTGGTTTTTCTTTACCAAAACACTGGACAACAATCCCTGTAATGGGGCACCTATCTGCTTAGGATCGGAACTATCCGCTTTAACATTTTCAACCTTATCTACCTTAACGGATTTATCCTTAATAATCACGTTTCGCAATTGACCATTTACCTTAAAGTATATGCTAACGTTACCAGCTTCATCTGGTTCGCCCTTCAGCATAAGGGAAACAAGTATGTTTTTACCCCGGTCCAACTCCACAATGATCTCTTCCCCAATTTCCATTCCATAAAAGAAATTCTTGGTCGGGATGTTAACCACATTGCCATATTTTACATGGTGGTTATAGGCATCCGTGAAAACTTTTGGATATAATTTATAGGAAAGGAAATCGGTTATAAGTAGCTCGCGTCCCATTCCTGAACTGAATTTTCTTTTGAAGGCATTAAATTCCTTATCAAAATCTATGGGCTCCAAATGTGCATTGGGCCTATCCGTAAACGGTTTTTCATCCTTCAGTACAATTTTCTGTAGCTTAGCGGGGAAACCACCAACTGGTTGGCCAAGATCCCCTTTAAAGAACCCTATAACAGATTGGGGAAAATTAATGCTATCCCCTCTTTCAAGAACATCCTCCACTGTAAGTCCATTACTGATCATATATTGCGCCATATCCCCAACCACTTTGGAACTAGGGGTTACTTTTACAATATCGCCGAACAGTTTATTTACTTCGCCGTACATTTTGGTAACATCGGGAAATTTATCCTCCAATCCCAATGCTATGGCCTGTCCTTTTAGGTTGGAATACTGTCCGCCCGGTATTTCATGAATGTATACCTCTCCGGTACCCGACTTTAATCCGGACTCAAAGGTATAATAGTAATTACGGACCGTTTCCCAATAATTGGAATATTCGGCCAATTTATCGGTATTCAAAATATTCTGGCGCTCGTTAAAACGTAACATCTCCACCACCGAATTAAAATTGGGCTGGGAAGTAAGCCCGGACAATCCGCCCAGGGCAACATCCACAACGTCCACTCCGGCCTCTATAGCTTTTAAATACATGGCTGATTGGGTAGAAGAGGTATCGTGAGTATGTAAATGAATAGGGATATTAATTTCCGATTTTAAGGCAGAAATCAATTCATAAGCGGCATATGGTTTTAACAAACCTGCCATATCCTTAACTCCTAAAATATGCGCGCCAGCATTTTCTATATCCTTCGCCAATTGCACGTAATATTTTAGGTCGTACTTGGTTTTGGAAGGATCTAAAATATCTCCAGTATAGCAAATTGACCCTTCTGCCAGGCCACCTGTTTTGGTACGAACATAATCAATACATGGCCCCATGGATTTCATCCAGTTCAGCGAATCAAATATTCGAAATACATCTACTCCGGACTTATAGGATTCCTCAACGAACCGTTCTATCAAATTATCGGGATAAGCGGTATAACCAACACCGTTGGAGCCCCTTATCAACATTTGCAATAAAACATTGGGCATGGCCTTGCGCAATAGTTCCAAACGCTCCCAGGGATTTTCCTGTAAAAACCGAAGGCAGACATCAAATGTGGCTCCTCCCCAGACTTCCATACTAAAAATTTCCGGGTGGTTCTTGGCATAACCCTCAGCCACTTTTAACATATCTATAGTTCGCATACGTGTGGCCAACAAACTCTGATGGGCATCGCGCATGGTAGTATCCGTAAAATGAACCTTTTTTTCATTCTTAAGCCACTGTGCAAATTGTTCCGGGCCCAATTCCGTTAGAAGATCCTTTGTACCCTTTGGATAAGCTTCGAACTTCGCGAAAGAAGGAACTTTTGGTTTGGAAAAAATATGATCCTTATCCAATTTTTTCACATCGGGATTCCCGTTAACAATAGTTTCCCCTAGAAACTCGACCAATTTATTGGCACGGTTCCTCGGTTCCACAAACTTGAAGAGTTCTGGTTCGTTCTTTATAAAATTTACGGTAACCTTACCTTCCCTAAAAGTAGGATGCTTTAGAATGTTATCCAGGAAGGCCATATTGGTCTTAACACCACGGATACGAAACTCTGCCAATGCCCTGCGCATTTTTCTACACGATCCGTCCAATGTTCTACTGATAGCAGATACCTTGACCAGCATGGAATCGAAAAATGGCGAAATAGCCACCCCCTGATAAATACTACCGGCATCCAGCCTAATACCTAATCCGGAGGCACTTCTATAGGTGGTAACCACGCCATAATCAGGCTTAAAATCGTTTCCTGGATCCTCTGTGGTTATCCTACACTGAAGGGCATAGCCCGTAACTACTACTGAAGCTTGATCCTGTATCTTAATTTGTTTATCGGAAAGTTTATATCCTCCTGCTATAAATAGTTGGGCCTTGACCAGGTCGATATTGGTGATCATTTCGGTCACCGTATGCTCCACCTGAATCCTGGGGTTTACTTCTATAAAGTAGATACTACCATCATCATCTACCAAAAATTCTACCGTTCCAATATTGTTATAGTCTACGGCCCTACAAATGTCTATAGCATACTTGTATAGGTTATCCTTTGTTTCCTGTGGTAGTCCAATGGAAGGTGCAAACTCTATAACCTTCTGGTAGCGCCGTTGCACGGAACAATCACGTTCAAACAAGTGCACTATATTGCCATGGGTATCCGCAACGATCTGAATTTCTATATGCTTGGGGTTTTCAACAAATTTTTCCAGGAAAACTGTATCGTCACCAAATGCGTTAAGCGATTCCCTCCTTGCCTCAGGAAATCCTTTTTTAAGCTCATCTTCGGTACGGATCACTCTCATTCCCCGTCCACCTCCACCTGAAGCAGCTTTGAGCATTAAGGGATAACCTATCTCTTTAGCTTCTTCAAGGGCGATATTTATATCGGTCAAATCCTTATCACTACTTCGTATGATAGGTATATTATTGGCTACAGCAACATCCTTGGCAGTTATCTTATCCCCTAAAGCCTTTAGAACCGAAACCTTAGGGCCGACGAAAATAATCCCGTTGTCGTCGCATTTTTGGGCAAATTTGGCATTTTCTGACAGGAATCCATATCCTGGATGTATGGCATCCACATTATTGTCCTTAGCAACCTTGATAAGGGCGTCCATATCCAAATAGGGCTTTAAGGGCTCATTGTCCTCCCCTATCTGATAGCTTTCATCGGCTTTATAACGGTGCAGGGAATAGCGGTCCTCGTAAGTATATACCCCTACCGTTTTAATTCCTATTTCTACACATGCCCTAAATATACGAATGGCGATCTCGCCCCTGTTTGCTACTAAAACCTTTTTTATTTTCAATCTATTACGTTTTTAGAATTACTCAATTTAACATAATTTTATAATTCTACAAACTTAGCATATTAGGGCTAGGTCGCCAATATGTTAAAAGCATATCTTTTAAGAAATTTGTTACAAATCAAAATTATGGATCAAAAGTGTTTCTATTCGAAACTTGCCTATAAGGTATTAATATTTTAACTTTAAAAGGATAAAATATAGACAAAATGGGAAAAGGCGATAAAAAATCGAAAAGAGGAAAAATTATTAACGGTACATACGGCACAAGGCGTAAACGAAAAATTAAAAAAAGACCCAGTGTGGAAGAAAAAATAAGTCCAGGTAAGAAAAAATAAAGGCAAAATTTTATTGTAGGCTAATCCACCATAAAATTCAAGATAACATCCCCCTCCTCGGAGATACTTAGCCCATAGGTGTAAAATCCATTTTCCAATGGCGTTTCACCTACAAAATCTATTGGCTGCGAAACGAAATTCTCCTCGCCTACCATTATATTTATATATGCATAAGAATAAGCCGTTTCATATTCTAGATAGCTGGAATATTCTTCGGGACCAATATTTTCGTGAATCATTTCGTCGCTACCCACCTGCACGGTATCAAAAGTAACGTTGCTTTCATTTTTAATCCTGATATTCACCCCTTCCAGATTGTCATCCCTGTCCGAACAACCAATAAACACAGTAGCAATCAAAAACAATAAAGCGAGTCGTTTCATATCAATCTCAATTAAGTAGTAGGACTTATTTGAAAATAACGCTTTTTTTCTGGAAATATTCTATCGGATAAACACTGGTTGATTTTCCTTCAGGGTATGTTCCTTACTGTACAGATAGCCATCCCTGTCGAACCCCTTAACATCCTCCAAGGTTTTGGCGTCGGTATCCAAAATATAACGCACCATGGTTCCCCTAGCTTTTTTGGCAAAAAAACTAATTATCTTTAAATTATCATTCTTCCAATCCTTGAATATTGGGGTAATTACCGGCACTTTAAGATGCTTTTCGTCTACCGCACTAAAATATTCATTGCTGGCCAGGTTAAGGAAAAGCTCCTTGTCCTGCAATTCAGAATTTAGATAATCGGTAATCTGTTTTTTCCAGAACTCGTATAGATTCTTTTTACGTCCTATCTTTAATGGTGTCCCCATTTCCAAGCGATAGGGCTGCATGAGATCCAAAGGTTTTAAAACACCGTACAAACCCGATAATATCCTTAGTTTCCCCTGAAGACTTTCCAATTTATCCGTTGCAAGGGTATAGGCGTCCAGACCTTGGTAAACATCCCCGTTGAAAGCATAAATTGCAGGCCTGGCATTTGCTTCCGTAAAGGGAACCGTAAACTGCTGGTTCCTTTCCCAATTCAGTTCTGCAAGATTGGCCGAAATGCCCATTAACTCGGATAAGGCCTTGGGCTTTTTCTTTGCCAGAACCTTGTTCAACTGTTCGGCTTCCTTTAAAAAATAGGGTTGTGAAAATTCCTTGGTAGGCAATTTACTTTCGAAATCCAAAGATTTTGCAGGTGATATAACTATTTTCATACTTGTTGGGATCTTATTAAGAATTAAGCCAAAAATAATAGCTGACCATTAAATTACCTAACTCTTTAAAATCTTGTTATCAATATCGGTATAAACGAAACCTATTCTGCTTGACTATGCTTGGCATATTGCCTCCATTTTTCAATGCAGTTGGCCATGTCCTCAGGTATTTCGGAGTCGAACCTCATGAATTTGCCGGAAACGGGATGCACAAACCCCAAGGTCTTTGCATGTAGTGCCTGTCTAGGTAAGATTTTAAAGGCGTTATCTACAAATTGCTTGTATTTTGTAAAAGTGGTTCCCTTCAAAACTTTTTCCCCACCATACCGCTCATCGTTGAACAAGGTATGGCCAATATGTCTTAAATGCACCCGGATCTGATGCGTTCTTCCTGTTTCCAAAGTACAGGAAAGCATGGTTACATATCCAAAGCGTTCCAGAACCTTGTAGTGGGTAACCGCCTCCTTGCCCTGCTCTCCTTCAGGAAAAACATGCATCTGCAATCGGTTTTTAGGATTACGGCCAATATGCCCCTCTATAGTTCCTTCATCCTCTTCCACATTTCCCCAGACCAATGCTATATATTCACGTTCGCTCGATTTTTCAAAAAACTGCTTGGCCAAATGCGTCATTGCAGTTTCTGTTTTTGCCACCACCAAGAGGCCAGAGGTATCCTTATCTATTCTATGCACCAGACCGGGACGTTCATCACTGTTCTTTGGCAAATTGTCGAAATGATAGATCAAGGCATTGATCAAGGTTCCTGAATAATTTCCATGCCCGGGATGCACCACCATCCCAGCAGGTTTGTTCACTACCAAAAGAACATCATCCTCATAGACAATATTTAACGGTATGTTCTCTGGCGTAAGTAAGTTTTCGTGGGGTGGATGCGCAAACATGACCCGAATATGGTCACCTGCCTTTACCTTGTAATTTTGTTTTACCGTTGCACCGTTTACCCAGACATTTCCATCCCTTGCGGCCTGCTGGATTTTATTTCTTGTTGCATTTTCAATGAAATTCATTAAAAACTTATCGATCCTTAACGGATCCTGACCTTTGGAAGCCTTAAAACTATGATGCTCAAAAAGTTCCTCCTCATTTAATTCAAACTCATCCTGTGCTTCCATAATTATTCAGACTCTGCCTTTACTTCTGCTCTTGCGGTAATATTACCGTTGCCGCATATCAACTCTATCTTCGAGGTTTTTGGCAGCTTGTCCCCAGGGACAATATATTTTCCTTTATACTTAATGTTGTAGACCATATCCTTTCCCAATTCGTCCACATAGGTAACCCTTTCCACTTCCAAACCAACTGCCTTGAGCATTGAGCTTGCATTTCTTTGGGTAACCTGAATAATATTCGGAATGGTGACTTTTTTATATCCGGATGGATTAACGGTAATGTAAATTTTCCTGTTCTCCTTAACCTTGCTCCCGGCGCGGGGAGTTTGGTCTATAATGGAAAACCTAGGATAGGTTGGATTATAGTTGGCCGAATCCAATACCTCATATCTCAATTGTGATTGATCAATAATCGACCTCATCTCCGTCACCGATAATTTGGATAGATCAGGAACCTCTACAAACTTACCGTGATTGGTAGTGGCCTTTAAATACTGCATAGCCCCAACTACCAACAAAACAGAAACCACTAATGCCAGCACCAACTGAATCAAAAAAGATTTACTCGTTAAAAAATTAAAAAAATTTCGCATGGTATATTTTCTTGTGCCACAAAGATAGAAAACCGGACGCTTTTTCTTTACTTTGAACGCATGTTATTTGATTATTGATTTTAGCTATCAGATAGCTTTAAAAATAGCCTGAATAATTATGGCCTTTTTAAAGCATGCTTGCTTACAATAACTCACTTTGACTGGCTGTTATTACCAATTTTTAAATTTAGTTTTATCCAATGAAGAAAAATATTGCAATTATAATGGGTGGCTACTCCAGCGAGTATAAGATTTCCTTAACTAGCGGAGGTGTAGTATATGATTATTTGGACAAAGAAAAATTCAACGCCTATAGAATACATATTTTTAAGAACAAATGGGTCTATGTAGATGCTGACCAAAAAGAACACCCTGTTAATAGGCATGATTTTACAGTTGATACAGCCACCGAAATTATAAAATTCGATTGCGTATTTAATGCAATTCACGGTTCACCCGGGGAGGATGGCCTTATGCAGGCCTATTTTGAACTGATTGGAATACCGCAAACTTCCTGCGATTACTACCAAGCCTCCTTGACCTTTAACAAACGTGACCTGCTGAGCGTTCTAAAGCCATATGGCATAAAGTCGGCACCTTCGTACTATATTAATTTGGGAGACCCTATTGACGAAGATGGGATAATAGCAAAAGTAGGATTGCCCTGTTTTGTAAAAGCCAATAAGGCCGGAAGCAGTTTTGGCATTTCCAAAGTCTACAAAAAAGAAGAATTGCTCAATGCCATTGACAATGCCTTTAAAGAGGACAATGAAATACTTATAGAATCCTTTTTAAACGGAACCGAGGTTTCGGTCGGGGTTATCAAATACAAAGGGGAGACCAAAGTATTGCCGATCACCGAAATTGTATCTGAAAACGATTTTTTTGATTACGAAGCCAAATACGAAGGCAAATCCCAAGAAATAACACCGGCAAGAATAACAAAGGAACAAGAGAAAAAGGTGAGCCAAATAGCACAAAAAGCCTATGAAGTCTTAAAAATGAAAGGGTTTTCTAGAAGTGAGTTCATTTTTGTGAATGATGAGCCTTTTATGCTGGAAATGAATACCACACCCGGCCTTACCACAGAAAGTATATTGCCCCAGCAGGCCAAAATAGCAGGTATTTCCCTTTCTGAACTCTTTGAAAGTGCCGTTTGGGAAGCTTTGGGAGAAAATAAGTAATTTTAAAACCATACCCGCTTACAATAGAATGGGTATTTTAGTTAATCCTTTATTTCCGGCCTTATGTTAGGTCACTGGAAATAGACAACCTTAATTTTGCAAAAATGAAGAAAAGACGTGCCATCTTTCCAGGTTCTTTTGATCCCTTGACCTTAGGGCATTATGACATTATAAAAAGGGGAATAACCCTTTTTGATGAACTGATCATAGCCATAGGGGTAAATACCGATAAGAAATACATGTTCACTCTCGAGGAGCGCAAAAGATTTATTTCCGAGGCTTTTAAGGATGAACCACAAATAACCGTTCTAACTTATCAGGGGCTAACGGTTGACTTTTGCAAGAAAGTTAACGCAAGCTTTATACTAAGAGGCCTTAGAAATCCAGGAGATTTCGAATTTGAAAAGGCAATAGCCCATACCAATCGTAAGCTTTCCGAAATAGAAACCGTATTCTTGCTGACCTCCTCGGGCAAATCCTACATTAGTTCTTCCATTGTTAGGGATGTAATTAGAAACGGTGGTGACTATTCTGGCTTGGTTCCAGATTCGGTCAGGACAAAATAAAATAAACCCTTGTATTAATCCTTCAAGGAACCCAATGCATATTCGGCGTAGTCATTTGACTATTACCGTGAGAAGACTACATTTTCCAGATTCCCACGGAACTGAAAACAATGGAAAATGGCTATAAATTTCTTCATATTACCGTTACACAACTAATTTCGTCCAATTCACAACAATCTATTCGCTGTATTAAATAATCGGACTACTATTGTAGGAAAATGCGACAGATGATTATGAATACCCCCATCGTATCAAACCAATTCCTAATAAAACAGTTGCCAAAACCAACTGCCTTTATTAATAGGGAGTTTAAGGTTGTACTCGCGTCGGATAAATGGGCCGAAGAATTTGGATTCCAAGGCAAGGACTATATTGGAAAATCCATTTATGAACTGTTCGGAAATACGAGCAAGAAATGGTCCAATAATTTGTTGGCATGTTTCGATGGGAAATTTCCAGAGTCGGATATAGAGGCCTATCTAGATAATAGCTCTAAAGAAAAGTGGTTCGAATGGACAAATATTCCTTGGTACGATGAACAGGAAAACATAATTGGCGCAATCGTGCAAACCATAGATGTTACGGATAAGGTTAAGAACGAATTAAGAATAGAGAAACTGGAATTCCTTCAAAAGGAGACAGGAGAGCATGGAAAAATAGGTAATTGGGAATACCAAAAATCTAAGGATAAGTTTACATGCTGTGAAATGATAAGACGTATTTTCGAGGTCGATGATGATTTTGAAATCAATATAGACAACTCTGTAAATTTTTATAAGACCGGCTATAGCAGGAACACCATTTCCATGGCCATCTATTCTGCCAACCAGAAAAAATCCCCTTGGAACGAAAAATTGCAGATCATTACCGCTAAAGGAAATGAAAAGTGGGTGAATGTTTCCGGAAAGCCATTATATAAGAATGGCGAATACGTGGGACTCATAGGAATTGTTCAGGACATAACGGATTTTGTACAGAAAGAACAAAAAACCAAAGACAATGAACATTTATTAAAAACACTAATAAACAATCTACCATTACAGATTTATATTAAAGATACCCAATCAAAAAAGTTACTGGCAAATAAATCTGAACTGCAATTTCTTGGAATTGAAAATGAGAGCGATATTATCGGGAAGGATGATTTTGACCTGTACGACAGGGCTACGGCTCAAAAATTCAGGGATGAGGACATTGAAGTCATGATTTCGCAAATTCCTATGTTGAACAAGGAATTAACACGTACCGGCCCTGATGGTTCCGTTATTACCTTTCTATCTTCCAAAATTCCATTAATAGGGGAAAATGGCGAAGTTACCGGACTTGTAGGGATCAGCATGGATATTTCAGAACAAAAACAAAAACAGAAAGAACTCAAAAGCCTAATATCCGTAACCTCTTCCCAAAATAAAAAGCTAATTAATTTTGCCCATATTGTATCGCACAATTTAAGATCCCATTCTGCCAATTTTGCTATGCTATTGGATTTCTTGGGCCACGAGGATGATGAAAAGGAAAGACATAAAATTATGGAGATGCTTACGGACTCCTCCAAAAACCTAATGGAAACTCTTCATAATTTAAATGATATTGTTGCCATTAATACCGAGTCCAACATAATTAAGAAAGAGGTCAACTTCAATAAAAAGTTGAACACTGTACTTAAACAAGTCAATAATCAGCTAAACAAGGCCAAAGCCACTGTAATAAGTGAAGTATCAGATGATGTAAACATAAGCGTAGTACCCTCTTACTTAAAAAACATTTTGACAAATATTATTACCAATGCCCTGAAATATAAAAAACCAAATGTTGACCCAATAATTAAGTTAAGCGTTAATTATGTTCAAAATTATACGGTCATAAGTATTGAAGACAACGGTATTGGGCTGGATCTAAAAAAATACGGGAGCAAGTTATTTGGAATGTACAAAACCTTTCACGGCAATTCGGACGCAAAAGGTTTGGGACTGTACATTACAAAAAATCAAATTGAAGCGATGCATGGTAAAATTAGTGCCACGAGCCAAGTAGGTGTTGGAAGCACTTTTAATTTATATTTTAATGACAAAAATTAATTCAATTTTCATTGTCGATGATGACACCATAACAATCTACGGAATTAAAAAAATATTAAATTCTGTTGCTACTTGTAAGGATATTTTTGAATTCAAAAATGGACAAGTCGCAATTGATTGTATAAAGGAAATGATTATCGAAAAATCGGAACTGCCCGATTTAATTTTTTTGGACATCAACATGCCAATAATGGATGGCTGGGAATTCCTGGAAGAGTTCATAAAATTACCCATAAACAAAAAGGTCAATATAAATATTGTAACCTCCTCCATTGACCAATTTGACATGGACAAGGCCGAAAATTTTAGGTCCTTGACACACCACAACGTTATTTACAATAGCAAACCTATCCGAAGGTCTGAAATAGAAAAAATTACCGCTACCATTTCCGATTAATACCCAAGTTTTAGCTAACTTTGAATTCTTGAAGATTATTTTGGACTTCTTTTATTAAAGATTAAAATCCATCAATTACCTAATTTTTCAATTGAACTTCAAAGTCTTTTTTTTGAGTTTTAAACAAATTATAACGTAGCATGAAACTTCTGGTAAGACTTTTTTTACTGCTTTGTCTTATTTCTTGCGAGACCAAAAAAGAAAGAAAAATTGAAAATATTAAAACTGTTTTTGAGCGCAGTAACGGAGAAGAAACGGCTACTTATCTTCAAATCATAGACTTCTATATTCAACTTGCCAAGGAGTTCCCCGAAATAAACATACAGATCATTGGCACTACCGACAGCGGCAATCCTTTGCATGTGGTAACTTACAACCCGGATGCCGATTTTAATTTTCAAAAAATAGGGCGGGATAAGAGTATCCTATTTATAAATAATGGCATACATCCGGGAGAAAGCGATGGTATAGATGCAACAATGCTATTATTCAGGGATTTGGCACTAAAAAATATGGATGCTCCCGAGAATACAGTGGTGGTCACCATACCCGTATACAATGTTGGTGGCGCCTTAAACAGGAATTCTACATCCAGGGTAAATCAAAACGGCCCTAAATCCCATGGTTTTAGAGGCAACGCAAAAAATTACGACCTTAATCGCGATTTTATTAAAGTAGATTCTAAAAACGCCCACACTTTTGCCAAAATTTTTCATTTAATAAAACCGGATATATTTATAGACAACCATGTTAGCAATGGGGCGGACTATCAATACACACTTACCCACCTATTTACCCAACATAATAAATTGGGAGGTGAATTGGGCAATTACCTTCATGAAGAGATGGTGCCCACACTTGAAAATTCGCTTGCGGAGGCGGATTGGGACATTACGCCCTATGTAAATGTTTTTAACCAAGTACCTGAAAAAGGCTTTTCCCAATTTATGGATTATCCCAGATATTCTACAGGCTATACCACTCTTTGGAACACCTTGGGCCTAATGGTTGAAACACATATGCTTAAACCATACAAACAAAGAGTAGAGGGCGTCTATGCATTAATGACAAAAATCTTGGAAATTTCGGAGAAAGATTACAAGAAAATTAAAAACTTAAGGGAAAATGCTTTTGAAGTATATCTAGAGAAACAAAACTACCCGTTGCAATGGGCCATCGATACTACCAAAAGTACCACCCTGGAATTCAAGGGATATGAAGCCGATGAATTTAACAGTGAAATAACTGGCCTGCCAAGGCTTAAATACGATAGAAATAGACCTTTTGTAAAAGATGTTGAATACCAAAACTTTTATTATCCGACCCATGAGGTGGAAATTCCCAAGGCATATGTTATAAAGAAAGGATGGGACAAAATTATAGATCTATTAACGGTAAACCAAATAAGCTTTAAGACCTTAAAACAAGATACCTCCATATTGGTAGAGTCATATAAAATTGACAGCTACAGTACTGCTGAAAATTCATATGAGGGGCACTACCCACATTACAATACCAAAGTGCTGCGCAGCAACCAAAAAGTTAATTTTACGGCCGGGGACATCTTGGTCCCAACCAATCAGAAAGGCTTGCGCTATTTATTGGAGACCCTGGAGCCGGAGGCTACGGATTCTTTCTTTAATTGGAATTTCTTTGATGCTATTTTACAACAAAAGGAAGGTTTTTCTCCTTATGTGTTCGAAGATATTGCCTTGGAGATCCTTCAAGAGAACCAAGAAATGAAAACCCAATTTAATCTAAAAAAGGAAATCGACAGTACTTTTTCCGGTGACTGGTATGCTCAATTGGATTGGATATACAAAAGGTCCAAATACTATGAACCGGAACATAATCAATATCCCATTTATCGAATTCTAAAGGAATAATCCGTTAATCTTCAAACAGAATTCTAATGTTGGCATAAGAATTTTCCAATGCTTTTTTAATTTTATCAGGGCCTTTCCATTTTACTTTTTCTATTCCCTCAGAGGCTTCGCCCACCAAAATTCCTTTATAATTGGTCTTCATGGCAAACCAATGCACTTCCTTTAATTTGTAGGATCCATTCCTCTTAAAAAGGTGATAGGTGGTCCTCAGAAAATTCTCGATTTTCAACCCCTTTACCCCTGTCTCCTCCTCTACTTCGCGCAATGCACATTCCTCAATGGTCTCACCCTTGTCCAACTTCCCCTTTGGAAGGTCCCATTTATCGTTTCTGTAAATAAAAAGTACTTTCCCCTCCTTGTTGGTTACCACACCACCAGCTGCGACCACCAACGGTATTTTCTTCGAAAATTTCTTTAATATCTCCTCATTATTAGGGTGATAAATAAAAGCTTCATTAAGTTTTTTGCTAGCCAAGGAGTCTATTGCCTCATTAATAGCAGACCCGTTCAACAAAAAATATTTATTATTTGCCGTATCTGATAATTTATTTGTTAAAATCAGAGGTGACTCATTAACAAAAACTTTATACATTTGCGTCATGGTTTTAGACAAAGACACTGCCAAAAAAACTGCAGAGCTTCTGCTGCAAATTAATGCAATTAAGTTGAAACCTGAAAATCCTTTTACATGGGCTTCAGGTTGGAAATCTCCAATTTATTGCGATAATAGGATAATCCTCTCGTACCCAAGCATTAGAAATTATGTTCGGGAACAAATGGGAAAGCAAGTAGAAAGCCTGTACGGGAAGCCGGATGTGATAGCCGGTGTGGCCACAGGGGCCATAGGTATAGGGATGCTGGTAGCCGAGTATTTGGGACTACCTTTTATTTATGTACGGCCCGAAGCCAAATCCCACGGTCGCCAAAACCAAATAGAAGGTCGTTTGGAGGCCAATCAGAGTGTAGTTGTTATTGAAGACCTTATCAGCACTGGAAAAAGCAGCCTAAATGCAGTGGACGCTTTAAAAAGCAATGGTGCAAATGTAAAGGGAATGCTGGCCATTTTTACTTATGGATTTGATGTAGCCAATGAAAACTTTAAGAAATACGGCTTGGATCTACATACTTTGAGCAATTACGATTATTTAATTCAACAGGCCTCGGATACCAATTATATAAAAGAAAATCAATTAAAAACTTTACTAGAGTGGAAAAGCAGCCCCTCTACCTGGCAATCTTAGATTATGTATTTAGAAACACCCAAGAAAAAAGTAAATAAAAGCAGTAAGGAAGTTTTTGATTTTCTGAACGATGTGAAGAATTTTGAGACCTTAATGCCCGAAAATATTAGTAAGTTCGAGCTTATAAATGAAAATAGATTTTTATTTGCTCTTAAAGGAATGCCGGAAATTGTATTGCAAAAAAAACAGCAAACACCTCATTCACAAGTGATTTTTGGTGCAGCTAGTGACAAATTGCCCTTTACCCTGACTGCCGATATTGCAACACTAAATGAGAATGAAAGTGAGGTAACCCTAAGTTTTGAAGGGGAATTCAATGCTATGATGGCCATGATGATAAAATCACCTATCAATAATTTTATAGGGACACTATCCGAGAACCTTTCCAAAATATAAGTTCAGGTACTTATTTTAGGACATAAGGCTCAATACAGTAGCTTCACCTCTTTTAGGTTGAATTCTTTCAGTATGTTGTCCTCCATTAAAATCTTTAGTTTTCCCGCATCGGAAACGCCCTTTATAAAACCCATAAACATTTCGTCGTCCTGATTTTTAAAGGTTGACGGCTTATCTTTTCTAAAAAGTGTAGTCTCGTAACGCTCAAAAAGATTTCCCCTATCCATTTTTCCGTACTGCGCAATCAACTTTTTTAAATTTTCAACAATATTCAACAATAGCTCATCAAGATCCAATGATCTTCCCAAAAGTAGCTTTAAGGAGGACACATTGGGCAGGCTATTGAAGCTTAATTGATTTACATTTAATCCAATTCCGACAATGGAGGCTTGAATATGTTGTCCGGATAAAATATTTTCAATAAGAATTCCACAAATTTTGGAATGTCCTGACATAATGTCGTTAGGCCATTTAATCTTTAAATCCGGTACTTGAAGTTGGGTTAAAGTGTCATAAATTGCCAAAGAAACATAAATATTCAAAAGAAACTGTTCGGAGACAGGACTGTTTAAAGACCTCACTAAAACACTAAAGGTCAGGTTTTTACCAGGTTCCGAGAGCCAACTTGTCCCCATTTGCCCACGTCCCTTCAATTGGGTATGGGCCATTACCACCGTAAAATCCTCGATCTGATTATGGAACAACAAATCCTTTAAATAGGCGTTTGTGGAGTCCGTGGCACTAAGTTTGATTAATTGCATTTACAATCTTATGATTATTATATAATGTATTGTTAAAAACAATAGTTAAAAAAACAAAAAAATAATAACTTTGTAAAAATTTAAAATTTTTGAATGCAGAAAAGGAAAAGTAGCGCAGATGAGTTAATTGCCTTAATTTTAAGTGGAATAGAAGAGGTTAAAGGACATGATATAAATTTACTTGATCTTAGAGATATTGAGAATACTGTTTGTGACTACTTTATTATTTGTAATGGTACTTCCAACACACATGTAAATGCCATAGTAGGCTCCATCCAAAAAACTGTCAGTAAAGCAATTCAAGACAAACCTTGGCATGTAGAAGGTTCAGACAATGCGGAATGGGTTTTAATGGACTACGTAAACGTAGTAGTACATGTATTTCAAAAACAAGTTAGAGAATATTATGATATAGAAGGACTTTGGGGAGACGCCAAAGTAACCTCAGTTGAAAGTAGCTTCAATCAGTAAAAAAAAATAATGGCAAAAGAAAATAATACAGGTCCCAAAAAACCCAAATTCAATACTTGGTGGATATATGGCGTAATAGCAATATTATTAATTGGTTTTCAATTTTTCGGCAGCGGAAACTTCGCGAACACAAAAAAAGCAAGTACCTCCGAACTTCAGGAGTATCTTAGAAATGGGGATATCAGAAAAATATTGGTTATTACCAATACTAGACAAGCTAAAATCTTCCTTACGGAAGAGGCCTTAAAAAAGGAGGTTCACAAGGATGTATCCGATCAGCCCTTTTCCTTGACAGCCACTGCTACGCCTCAGTATGTAGTAAACTATGGGGATCAGCAGAACTTTGAAAATGAGATCAATGACATTAAAAAGGAAAACAATTTAGAAACGGAGCTTACATACGACCAAGAATCGAATGTACTTACCGAACTCCTTTTAACCTTGCTGCCATTTGTGCTGATCATAGGTATTTGGATCTATTTAATGCGCCGTATGTCAGGTGGAGCCGGTGGTGGAGCTGGAGGTCAGATTTTCAACATTGGAAAATCCAAGGCCAAATTGTTCGACGAAAAAACAGATACAAGAACCTCGTTCAAGGACGTTGCGGGATTGGAAGGCGCCAAGGAAGAAGTAGAGGAGATTGTGGAATTCTTAAGAAATCCGGACAAATATACCTCTTTAGGGGGTAAAATTCCCAAAGGAGCCCTATTGGTAGGACCTCCAGGAACAGGTAAAACCTTATTGGCCAAAGCTGTTGCAGGAGAAGCCAAAGTTCCTTTCTTTTCGCTTTCAGGTTCAGATTTCGTAGAGATGTTCGTAGGGGTGGGTGCCTCTAGGGTAAGAGACTTGTTTAAACAAGCCAAGGATAAATCACCTGCCATTATTTTTATTGATGAGATCGATGCCATTGGTAGGGCCAGAGGAAAGAATAATTTCACGGGTTCCAATGACGAAAGGGAAAATACCTTGAACCAGTTATTGACCGAAATGGATGGTTTTGGTACTAACACCAACGTTATTGTTTTGGCAGCGACCAACCGTGCAGATGTTTTGGACAAGGCATTAATGAGAGCGGGCCGATTTGATAGACAGATATACGTAGACCTTCCGGACATTAGGGAGAGGAAAGAAATTTTCGAAGTACACTTAAGACCTATAAAAACGGCCGAAACATTGGATTTGGATTTTCTGGCCAAACAAACTCCTGGTTTTTCCGGTGCCGATATTGCCAATGTATGTAACGAAGCGGCATTGATCGCAGCACGTAAAGAGAAAAAAGCTGTCACCAAACAAGACTTCTTGGATGCTGTAGACAGAATTGTTGGGGGTCTGGAGAAAAAGAACAAAATAATTACTCCTGGGGAAAAGGAAACTATTGCGTATCACGAAGCCGGACATGCCACAGTAAGTTGGATGTTGGAACACGCAGCACCCTTGGTAAAAGTAACTATAGTGCCCAGAGGACAATCCTTAGGTGCAGCTTGGTATTTACCGGAAGAACGCTTAATTGTTCGCCCGGAACAAATGAAAGATGAAATGTGTGCTACCTTGGGTGGTAGGGCTGCCGAAAAAGTAATCTTCAACAAGATCTCAACGGGTGCACTTAGCGATTTGGAGAAGGTGACAAAACAGGCCAGGGCCATGGTAACCATTTATGGATTAAACGAAGAGATCGGCAATATTACCTATTACGACTCATCTGGCCAAAATGAATATGGTTTCTCCAAACCCTATAGCGAACAGACTGCATTGACCATAGACAAGGAGATTTCCAAGCTTATTGAGGAGCAATATAAAAGAGCTGTTGAATTATTGTCCAACAACAAAGATAAACTTACCGAATTAGCGCAACGTTTATTGGAAAAAGAAGTTATATTTAAGGACGATTTGGAAAAGATTTTTGGTAAGCGCCCTTTTGAAAAAGACATAAGACTGGAAGCTGAGGAAGCAGCAGAAAAAGAAGAAAAAGCCAATAAGGATCTTCCAAAATCGGAAACAGAAAAATAAAACAATAAATAATTCGTTGTTCCTAAACAACTAGGGGGCTTAAAGCACCATTTAGATATTAATGGGATTATTTGATAAACTTTTCGGGGGAGGAAAAAGAAAGGTTTCCAAGGAAACTGTGGAAACGAGAGGGCAACATATGCCCGACTTAAACATTCCTGTCGACGAAAAGTTTACCATTAACTTTAAACATAACGGAGGTAAGTTCCTGTATTGTGATTCCATTAATGAGGTGTTCAGCAATTTGGACAACATTATCATTGAAAATAAATGGCAGGATCAAACCTTTTTTTCAATGGACAAAAGATTGGAGGAAAAGTTTTCCAAACAGGAAATAAATTTCACCAACCTCCCCAATAATAGCGAAATATTTTTCACTACCTGTGAGCATTTAATTGCCCAAAATGGTTCCATTTTGGTTTGCTCCAATCAGTTGAAGGAAAGAAAACTTCACGAATTACCATCAAATGTTATTGTTTTTGCCACTACTAGCCAAATGGTCGAATCTATTGGAGAGGGATTAAAGACCATTAAAAAGAAGTATAAAAATGTAATTCCGGCCAATATTACCACCATTAAACATTTCCAACCTACGGCTGAAAATTCAGACGATTTCTTAACTTACGGAAGTAGTTCTAAAAATCTTTATCTTTTACTTCTGGAAGACTTATAACATGAAAGAAATTTTAAGGCGCTTACTTACAGGTGCGGTCTATGTAATTCTGCTACTTTCCGCCGTATTTTTAAGCTCCGATGCATTCGATTTTTTATTTATGACCTTTGGACTCGCATGTCTTTACGAGTACAAACGCATGATAAAACTTCCAGGTTACCATATCTTTATAGCCTATTTGGCACTTTGGTGGGCATTTATCTATCTTATTGACGATAAGATTCTTGTCAATATTTTGATGTTCATTACAATATCGATTAATTTTATATTGTTGTACTACCTCTTTTCAGGAAAAGAAAAACTGTTCAACAATTTACAGAAGTTCATTATAGGCCTATTTTATATAGGGGGAGGCTGCATTTTCCTTACTATGATACCTTATAAGGACAATGAATTTGCCAAATTTCTGATCATGGGGGTATTTATCCTTATTTGGGTAAATGATACCTTTGCCTATTTGGTTGGAAAAAGTATTGGACGAACTAAATTATTCCCATCTATTTCCCCCAAAAAAACAATAGAGGGAGCAATTGGAGGTTTTGTTTTTGCCTTGGCTGCATCATATTTTTTATCGAAATATGAGACCAACATTTCATTGGGGCAATGGTTGATCCTAGCAACTGTAATAGTAGTTACGGGAAGTTTGGGAGATCTTATAGAATCTAAATTTAAAAGGGCCGCTGGGGTCAAGGATAGTGGAGCCATTTTACCGGGACATGGTGGCATGTTGGACAGATTGGACAGTTTGGTTTTTTCAGCACCTTTCGCATATTTAACTTTAATTATTTTTTCACATGTTTCATAAAGAAGGACAAAAAATTATTACAACAACCTTTATTATAGTTTGTTCCATTATAGTATTGGCCAATTATTTTATAGATATAACTTGGCTAAAATTTGGACTTCAAATAATTTCCTTGGTTATCCTTGTTTTAATTCTACAGTTCTTTAGAAATCCCAAAAGGAACGTTTCCAAGAGTTTTGATGAAATATTGGCACCGGTAGATGGTAAGGTAGTTGTCATTGAAGAAGTGGAGGAAACGGAATATTTTAAGGCAAAGCGGATCCAAGTATCCATTTTTATGTCGCCAATAAATGTTCACGTAACCAGATACCCTGCAAGTGGACTTATTAAATTTTCAAAATATCATGCCGGTAAATATCTTGTGGCATGGCATCCCAAATCCAGCGAAGAGAATGAAAGAACCACTATAGTGATTAATACTCCCAAATTTGGGGATATCCTCTACCGCCAAATTGCCGGTGCCTTGGCACGTCGTATCGTTAATTACGCGGAAGTGGGAGAAAGCGTTCAACAAGGAGAGGATGCAGGATTTATTAAATTTGGCTCTAGAGTAGATTTGTTCTTACCTTTGGATAGTGCAATTACCGTAAAATTGCACCAAAAGGTGACCGGGGCAAAAACATGTATTGCAACTACAAGGGTTAAAAAAGAAAATGAAGACTGATAAACTAAATAAAGATTTTATAGCAGCGGTCGATTTCGTTAATGATTATACAGACCCCTTGCCTGCCGATCTTTTATTAAAACTATATGCCTATTTTAAAATTGCCAACCGCAATTTTAGCCATCCTGGCAGCAGGACGCCCCTAATAAATGCGTTTAAGGCCAACGCCCTGATCCAAGCAAAAAATGTAAGTATAGAACAAGCTATGGAGCGCTATATAGAATTGGTGGACAAAGAAATCAGGAATACCAAAAAATAGATAAAATACTAACCTTCCGTTTTCAACAAATACAAGTTCTGTCTAAGTTGACTTGAACAATGTTCTTAAGCAGCCATTCCCAATTCGGTTTCCTTATTTTCAAAATAGCTGAAATATATACCTGCAAAAATAGTGAGCAGAAAATAGGCCCCTATCCACATATTGGCCATAGGAAGGTAAGAATTTAGGCCAAACCAATCGCCAAAATAAACTATCCATAAAATACCGGCCACCCCCCTAACAATTTCAATCCCAACAGCATATTTTTTTCTATCCATCAGAGTAGTATATCCATATATCCCGATAAAAATGAAGCCGCTAAATATAAGTAGTCCCTCAAAACCAATTTCAGTGTAATTGTAGAACATAAACATCATTAGACCCAAACTTACCAACATTTGAAAAATGGCATATAGTTTCAGCCCATTGGTGGCCCCAGGTGCATATCTTTTAAAATTGTAAACATCCCCTATGATAGCAATGGGATACTTTTCCATAACATCATCGGGTCTCCAGCCGGTAGGCATAAACCAAATCCGCAATTTGTCCCGTAAACTCCTGGTTCGCCATGCATCTTGCAAAATCCTCCACAAATGCTGAAAATTGATAATTATAGGGTTCCAGGTCCCAGCAGGTTTCAATACACCAAATTGCGGAGGGACCTCATCCAGCTCCTCCTGAAACGTACCAAACATACGGTCCCAAACACACAAAATCTGTCCTAAGTTCTTATCAATGTATTCCGGGTTAATGGCATGGTGCACCCTATGTTGTGAAGGGGTGACCAAGACATATTCCAACCATCCCATTTTACCGATATGTCTGGTATGGTACCAGAATTGCGCAAACAAATGTATGGGAGCCAAAATGGCTATCACCATATGGGGAACGCCCAAAACCGCTGCTGGGATAAGGAACAGGGAAAAATACCCCACTAGGTTACTGATCGGCTGCCTAAGGGCACAGGCAAGATTAAACTCCTCACTACTATGATGAATTACATGCTGATTCCAAAAAATATTAATTTTATGGCTTAGCCTATGGTTCCAATAACCGGCAAAGTCCAGAACAACAAAAGCAATGGTCCATACCAACCAAGTGGCCTTAATTTCGGTTATGGCCAAATGCTCCAACAAAAAAGGATAGGAAACTACAATCAATGCCAGCCCTAAGGTATCCTTGATGATATTGGTCAACCCTGAACTTATACTAGAAACAGTATCCATTACCTTATGCATTTGTTTTTTTACAAAATAGCCGTAAGTTATCTCTATCGTTAAAAGGATTACAAAAAATGGGATGGCATATAAAAGCGCCGTTGCGTAGGTCTCCATAAAGCAAGGTAAATTCTGAAGTCTCTAACAAATATAGTGAAAATCGTTATTTTTTTTATAATATTTTACAAAAGGGCAAACAGAAATAAGTACCGGAAGTCCCCAAAATGGGGATACCGCCTACGCCGATTATCTAACAAATTATGCAGTGTCCTACCACTTCGCGGAAAGCAATACAATGGATATAAACCTTATTTGAGGGATAGCTTTAATTAAATACCGGATTACCAGTCTATGGGACGATAATCCTTTAGAAACTTACCGCACCAATGTTTACCAGTATTAATACCGTCTATCAACGGATCCAAGACCCTAGCGGCACCATCAACTATATCCAATGGAGGTTGAAAGTCATGGACTTCCTCCTTTCTTTTGGACAACTCTATAGGATCCTCGTCCGTTACCCAGCCAGTATCTACAGCGTTCATAAAAACACCATCTTTGGCAAAGTCCAGTGCGGAAGTATGTGTCATCATATTAAGCGCAGCCTTGGCCATATTGGTATGGGGGTGACGATCCTCCTTGTAAAACCTATGGAATTTCCCTTCCATGGCAGATACGTTGATAATATGTTTTTTACCTGTATTCTCCTGCCGCATAAGTTTTGACAATCGGTTACAGAGCACAAAGGGGGCAATAGCATTCACCAATTGAACCTCTATCATTTCCGGGGTCTCTATCTCTCCCAACTTAAGTCGCCAGCTATTGGTTTTCCTTAGATCTACTTGCTGCAGATCGGCATCCAATTCGCCTTCGGGAAAAACCTCTTTGGCAGAAAGGGAACTATCAAAACTGTATGGAATCTGGGATAGTTTTGCAGATGCCCTAATGCCAATACCAGGTTCCGGTGCATGCCAATTAACGGGTAATGCATTATTTTGATTACTCGCCGTGCCCTTGGTAAGGCTATTTAGTTCCTGCAGGCAAAAATCGTGGTCGGACAGTACTTCTTGCGCCCTTGGGGGCAAATCGCGAAAGCCTACCTCCTCATTTTTCATAAGGTGTTGGTAAAAGCCCGCTGGTCTTCTTACCGTTTGAGCGGCATTATTGATCAGGATATCCAATCGGTCGTATTGTTGTTCTATAAAATTGCAAAAGATTTCCACGCTCGGGATATGTCTTAAGTCCAGGCCATGTATTTTTAATCTGTGCCCCCATTCGTGAAAATCCTCCTCTTTGGAGAAACGCAATGCGGAATCCACTGGAAACCTTGTAGTGGCAACCACAGTTGCTCCAGCCCTTAACAATATTAAAGTGATATGATAGCCTATTTTTAATCTAGACCCGGTAACTATGGCAACCTGCCCACTTAGGTCGGCCGTCTGAAAGCGTTTTGCATAGTTAAAGTCGCCACATTCAGGACACATTGTATCATAAAAATGATGTAGCTTGGTATATACCGTTTTACAGACATAGCAATTCCTCGGGGATTTCAATTCCAGCTCTTCCAAAGTTTCCCTGACGGGAGTGGCCAACAATTTGGGAGCTACAAATACGGCAGCTTCCCTGGCACTTCTAATACCTGTTTCCTTACGCGCGTGCTTATCGCGCTCTATCATCTTGCGTTTGGCAGCCTTGGCCGCGTCTTTTTTGCGCTGTTTAAATTCATTCTTGGCTGGTCTAGACAACTGGCCCGCGGCCTTTAGCAAGGCCACTCTTTTGTCTTCTGGAAGTTCAAAAACCCTATGCCCATTACCTACCAACTTATTGAGTAGAAAAATACACTGATCTATCTCTTCCGAACTTATTGTCTCCGCTACATTCTCCTGCCTGTCCACCAGATTGTTACTGCCCATTTTTCAAATATTTTCTGAAAATTAAAAACGTGCAAATGTAAGGTTTAAATTAGATTGCACAAACAGAACCATTTAGCTAAAAACAAGACTAGAACAAGATTGTTCTGAGATAAAAAACCTTGTACAAACACATAGGGTTAATGGTAGTTTTATTAGACTACATTAAAAAAATATATCAGAAACAAGAGCATAGACCTGAAATGTTTTGAAAAAAGTACAACTTTAATCAAAAGGCCCAACCATAATATGCGCCCTATGCGTACCGGGATCCATTAACCAAGGCATTCCCGGAGCGTGAGGCTTATCGGGCAAACCCGTAGATTCCGTGGTTGCAAAAGGTGTGTAAATAACGTATCTAAATTTTCCATTTTGTAACTCTCCAGTGGTAACATCATAATCCGCGGATTTTCCATAATATACGTACATCATACTAGGTTCCTTGGGCATTTTTAATTTTCCTGATGCTACTTCCTTGGCACGGATTTTTTCCCGCTCTTCCCCAGAAAGATCCTGCGCTGAAAGTTCCCTGCCACGGGCCATAAAGGGTTCAAGTTTTTTGGAATAACACGCCACATTGATTCCGTCCTTATTCGGGTTATCGCCTATGCAGACCAAATTATTGGTTCCCTTTCTCAGAACTACCAATTCTCCCGTGTTATCATAGCCATAAACCATAGCACCATCCTTTTTTTCATCAGGAGCGGGCAAAACAGCAGTTTTAATTTGAATTTCCTTGGATGGAACTTCCTTTTTAATGTCCTGCGCCATGAAAGGATAAAATGACAATAGCAACATCCCTAAAATTAGTTTTTTCATGTGTAAATATTTTATATCTAGATTAATTCTTAAAAATGAGCCCTTACTACAATTTCGGAATAACCAAATTGGATTTTATTCAATTTCCCTAAAGATAAAAAATATAGGCCTAACCTATTTGAGAAATGATGGAATAATTAACTTCCCATATCCTACTTAATTCTTGATGGGATAATCTAAATTTACGTGCTGAACTAAAATCCCAATCAACTATGACGGTTTACGAATTTCTCGACAAACTTAGAAAGACTCCAGAAGAAATAACCTTTGGGGACACCATAGGTATTATTGACACCTATTATAATTTTTCACCATCAAAATTTACCAATGGCGAAGTGATAAATGAAGCTGGCCAAAATTCAGGTTCCTGTAAAGTATTTTCTTTTGCACAACATAACAAGTTGAGCAAGGAGGAAACTTTGGCCTGCTTTGGTTCCTATTACAGAAAAGATGTCCTAGAAAATCCAACGGGCACAGACCATCAAAACATTCGGAATTTTATGATCAGCGGTTGGGAAGGCATTTCATTCGACAATGAGGCCCTTAGCATAAAATAAGCAAGAGCAAAACCTTGATCGGTCCCTTATAACTGCGTGTTTTAGGGTATTGATCCATGACTAATTACTTGATCATGGATGCCGATCCTTTATCCAAAAACAGGACTGTTTCCGGATGGGTCCTAAGTATAGAGGCTGGACAGCTGGTACTGATATCCCCGTACAGGCTATTATAAACAGCCTGGGCCTTCCTTTCGTCGGGAACCACACAACTAATGGCCTTACAATTCATTATGGCGGTAATGGTCAGCGTAACGGCTTCCTTGGGCACATCGGCAAAAGTTGGAAACCAGCCCTCACCAAGTTGTTGATTTCTACAGGCCTCATCCAACTCCACCACCTTCACCAATTTTGGATCCTTAAAATCGGCAACTGCAGGATCATTAAAGGCTATATGTCCATTTTCTCCTATTCCTATGCAAGCAATGTCTATTGGATGCAATTGCAATGCCTCTTCATATTTATTGATTTCCAATTGCAAATTTTCGGCATCGCCATTAAGAAAATATATCTTTTTAGGTGCTACCCTATTTAAAATACGCTCTTTGAGATACTTTCTAAAACTAGCGGGATGGGATTCCGATAGCCCCTTATATTCATCCAAATGAAAAACGGTAATTTTTTTCCAGTCAATTTCCCTGGTCTGCAGCGCCTCTAAAAACGAAAACTGTGATGCACCAGTAGCCAATATGAGGTTGGCAGCACCTTTCTCGCTTATGGCAGTCTGTAATTTCCCGGCCACATAATCGGCCGCCGCTTCTCCCATGGCCTTTGTCTCCCCATAGGTTTTTACTGCCAAATTTTCGATTTGAAATGATTTTTCCATTGTTTCTTTTTTATATAAATTCTGCAATTGCAAACCATGTGGTAAGCAGTGAAAATAGAATTACGGCCACTAGGCCAAAATTAAGCTTAGCTCCAGCCTTATTATTCCCCATCAATTGTTTTCTGTTGATCAAAATAAACATAGGTACCGCTACGGCTGGCAGGATACAGGCCTGAAAAGCCTGGGAAAACACCATAAGTGCAGGAGGTCTTTCCTCCAAAAAAACGGTTCCGAAAGCAAATAACAAAGCTCCGAATATCAGAACTCTGGAAGTGGTGGAATGTATATTTCTTGGAGTCCCCCTATAATCGGCAAGTAACCAGGGAGCTATTAGCACAATTGGAAATATAGTGGAGAGTCCAGCCCCTGTAATCCCTATAATAAGTACAAAAGCAGCCAATTTACCACCCAAAGGCTCAAATAAGGATATCATCTCTACCGTATTGTCCAGTTTCATCCCTGAAATATGTAAGGTTCCTGCGGCAACGGCCATGATAACACCACTTAATAAAAGCATCATAAAGGCGGACACAAAGGCATCTGTCTTTTCTTTTTTTAAATCGTTGATGCCCCATCCCTTTTCCGCCACCACCGTACTTCTCATAACAAAAACAGCAGCCGAACAGGTGGTTCCAGTAATGGCCGCAATAAGCCCCAAGGCACCTGGTGTGTCCGGTATACTAGGAACCATACCGGACATGATATCCGCCATATCGGGACGGACCATAATAAAAACAACTACAAAGGAAAGCCCCATTAGGATAACCAAAACCGTCAATACTTTTTCAAAGGCCTTATAACGGCCAAACCACAAAAAGAATGCAAGTATTACAACAAAAAACAGGATGATCCACGCCCTTTGGACCACTACTCCATTATACGCCAAGCGTACCCCTTCCTGCACCAAATCGGCCACTATTCCCATTACGCCCATAAGCGCCAATAATTCTCCTATTATGAGCACTAGTATAATATAAAGGGAAAGTATCCAGCCCCATTTAAATTCCTGCTTAAAATTAAACAGGGCAGTCCTTCCTGTTACCAAGGTTACCTTGCCATAGGCTACCATTAAAATATAGGTAAAAACACAGGAAAGTACCAATGCCCAAAAAAGACTCATACCGTATTCCGCGCCTGTCTTGGCCATTGTGGTAACACTACCCGTTCCTATATTGTAGCCAATAAGAAAAAGCCCTGGACCTACCGCGCTTAGTCCCAATAGTATTTTTTTGATTATTGATTTATTGCCCATACCCCGTTTAAAACCTATTAATTTTTAACCCTATGCTTATTTTTCCCTTATTTAAGTTCTGAAGAAGCAGAAGCTACTCTTTAGAATATACCAATTGTCCGGACACAAATGTCTTGTGGATTATCACCTGATTATCTTCCAACTTAAAGAGAATTAGGTCGGCCCGTTTCCCCTGTCCTATTTCACCTAGTTCATTCAGGGAAAACATCTTTGCAGGATTGGTGCTTGCCATTTGTATGGCATCATTAAGTGTACATTGGGTATAATCCATAATTACCCCTACACAAGCACTTATTGGTGAAGCTGCTCCGGCCAGAACATTTTCCTTTGGTAATTTTACCACGTTGGGAGTCAGCAATAAGGTACGTTCCCCACGGGTATATTCTCCCGGTGGCAAGCCTGCCAAATCCAAGGCATCCGACACCAAAATAGTTTTATCCGGGCCTTTTACTTTATAAAAACTTCGGACCTCTTCCTTGGTCAAATGAAATCCGTCTGCGATTAGACTGGGAGTAATGCGATCATCGGCCAATTGTGGCCAGATAGGGTTATGGTGCCTATTTATCTCGTTAGCACAACCATTGCCCAAGTGGGTAGCCATTTTTGCACCTGCATCTATAGCACGTTCTATATCTTCTGCGCTACCATTGTGATGACCAAGTGCCACTATAATACCATTGGCCACACAATTACGGATAAAGGGGATGGCACCGTCCAATTCGGGAGCCACGGTAATTAATTTTATGCCATTGTTGGCTGCCCTCTGCAACTCCTGAAATTCCTCCCAGTCCGGATTTTTAATATATTTCTCCAAATGCGCACCCCTAAAGCCTGGTAGTGGTGATATATAAGGACCTTCCAAATGGAATCCGGGAATGGATTTTCCTATTTCCGGATCTTTTTGTGCCTGAGCCAGAATAGCGAAATTCTTTTTCAATCTATTGAAATCGCTGGTAATAATGGTGGGGAAATAAGTAGTTACCCCTGCCTTCCACAAGGCTTTTGTAGCTTTCCTTATCCCTTCCACCGTAAGATCGGGACCTGAAAAATCGACCCCCATATAGCCGTTGATCTGGACGTCTATCAAGCCTGGAGCTACATATGTTTTCGAAACGTTATTCCCCGTGGCAAGGCGGTTTATTCCTGAAATTTTTCCGTTTGTGGTGGAAAGGGAGACCCGTCCCTCATCGGAATACAAAATACCCTCTATTCCGTCAGTATTATTGGACTGTGATGTTGCCATATTACAAAAAAAGAATAGTGCTATAATTGATGTACATTTTAATATCATAACGATTTATTGATTTTACATTTAGCTGACCAGAATCAATTTAATCAAAAAACTAATCACCCAATTTAATTCTACGAATCTTAATATTCCTAAACCAGGCATCATCCTTATGGTTTTGCAGAACTATATGGCCATTTCTCTTTTCTAAAAATCCTGGAATATCCACATATTTGCTCTTTTTAAACAGGGAATCCAAATGCTGGGAACCAAATTCGTACGTAACTACCTTTTTGCCGTTAAGCCAATGCTCCACGTGTTTATCATTTATCAAAATGCGACTTGAGTTAAACATCCCAATTGGCCTAACGGTTGCATTTTCAGCCGCAATCATGTCATAAAGACTCCCGGTATACTGGGATGGTTTTAATTTGCCCGCATAAAGGGTATCGGAATCATCCAACAACTGGTATTCAAATCCCAATGCCGAATATTTTGATCCGAACTTTTGGGAGATTTCCTCGGACACATTGTACTTCAACCCTGTATTGCCCGCCTTTAATATTTTCCATTCAAAATACAATTCATAATTATCAAAAGTATCTATGGTGATTAAATCGCCACCCTCCATGGGTTGCCCATCGGGCATGGATGGCACCTCGCCACTATTCAGTTTCCGCATGGTTCCGTCCTCAATTTTCCACAGTTCGTTTTGAACATCTGTTCTGCCCAAACCTCGCCATCCCTTGAAGGACACTCCGTCAAAAAGTAGTTCCCAACCTTGCTCCTTCTCCAGATCGGTCAGACTATTATTCAATTCTAACGTGGCCTTCAATTCTTGCACTTTCTTTTCCTCTATATTCTTGCACCCATGAGATACCAGAACAATCATAAAGGCAATGGCCCAAAACCAAGGATTCAGCTTCTTATTACACTTCAAGATCATGATACAACATATTCCCAATTACCTGAAATTATCGATTTTTGAATTGCTTCCAAGACGGCAATACCATGAATGATGCTCTCATGGCTGCGGGGTTCCTTTCCGGTACTGAACATCGTTACCATATCCACATAATTTTTATCAGGACCTACCGTTTCCACTCTGGACTTTAATTCAACTACTCCTTCGTCCGTTTCAACAAAGGTCTGCCACCCGTACTTTTTAGTGGTTATAACCAAGGTAGCCATCCTGCCGTTTTCAAATATTAAACTGGCAGTACTGTTTAGGTTTTCCTTTTCATTCTTGTTGAACCTCGCAGAAATAATTTTCTCCTTAAAAAGATAAATAAGGGGTTCTACCATATGCACCCCATAAAAGAAAAAGCCTCCATAAATAGAATTGATATCGGCCTTGCCGTAACAGGTAACTTGATTTATTTCCTTCATTTCCGCCAATTGCTCCCTCATATCTTCGGTGGCATTGCTATGGGCAATGGAGCTATAGGAAGTAACTGGAGTACCGACCGCTCTTGCCATTTCCAGAAATATTTTTGCCGCCTGACTACTATAACAAAATGGTTTGTCCACAAAGGTGGGTATACCCGCCTTTACAAACGGTAATGCGGCATCCAAATGAAGGTCTCCATGCCTATGATCAACGATCAATGCATCAATCTTGCCCATCATTTCCAAAGGATCTTTTACAATAACGGGTATGCCGCCTTCGTCCTTCGCCAATTGGGCAAACTCTTCTTTTTCGCCCCAAATGTATTTAACTTCCCAACCTGGAAACTTCTTATCTATATTGAACATTTTCCCAAAACCTCTGCTGTGGGAGTTTTCAGCACCAATAATTCCAATGATTTTTGTTTTCTTTTTCGGATTTTCTCCAGATTTTGGTTGTGAAAACACAGTGGATGGTAAGGACAGTGCCAATGTTGAAAAGGCAGCCCCTTTGCCTAGCTTTTCCAAGAACGATCTTCTATTTGCCATATTTTTATATTATAATTTCATTTCCCATCCTTTTTCATAAGAACGGCTCCATAATTTTTGAGCTTCATTATCCCCTATAATATGTCCGTTTTGGGGGTCAATATTCAATGACCTACCGCTGCGCTGTGCAATATTCCCCAGTTGCACCAACAAGGTACTTTTATGTCCCGAGTCTATGTCTGCATTTAGGGCTGTGCCGTTTAAAATGGCATCGAACATATTCTGTATATGTAAGGCGTCCAGAAGTTCGGCCGGATTGGATTTATTTCTGGGGTCTATTTCTTGGGTGTTTTTCACCTCCTTCACAATTTTACCCTCCAAATCGAAGATGGTATAGCTATTTCCACTAGGTATAAGCATACTGCCGCTTTCCCCATAGAACATTACACCTACAGCATTCCCCTCAATGGGCTTGCCATTACAGCTCCTTCCTTCCCACGACATGGACAATCCTTCAGCAAAATCCAAATTGATCACCTGGGTATCCGGCGTCTCCCAATCGTCCTGATATCTGTATCTGCCACCGTTTGAGCTCACCTTTACAGGATAGTCCACCTGCATACCCCAGCGCAGTAAATCGATCATATGGGTGCCGTTATTTAAGGCTTCTCCTGTACCCCAATGCCATAACCAGTGCCAATTATAGTGTACAATATTGTCCTTATAATTTTTTCTTGGTGCCGGACCTTGCCATAGGTCCCAATCCAACCACTTAGGAACCTCGACTTCCTTACCTATTCCAATAGATTGCCGATTGTTGGTATACCATCCCTTACCAAAATATACCCGTCCAATGGCACCAGACTTCAAAGCTTTTATACCTTCAACTACATTGGGCCATGAGCGGCGCTGGTTCCCCATTTGTATTACCTTTCCATATTTTTTAGCAGCCTGCACCAAAATTTCTCCCTCATTCGGGTTGTGACTACAAGGTTTTTCCACATATACATGTTTTCCGGCTTCCATGGCCAGGAGCGATGCCGGAGCATGCCAATGATCTGGCGCTGCTATTACCATTGCATCCACATCCTTGCTTTCCAAAGACTTGCGGAAATCGGTATAAGATTTTGGCACCCTGCCTTGACGCTCTTTTACGACAGACAGACAATTCGCTATTGCCCTACTATCCACATCACAGACATGGATTACCTCAGAGTTCTTCTGGCTTGCAAAATTTTGGGCCAAGGCCTTTCCCCTACTATTTACCCCCATCATAGATACATTAATTCGGTCGTTGGCACCTAGAATTCGTGCATAACTTTTGGCACTAAATTGGGGGAGGATTCCAGCGGTAGCTATAAAGGCCGAACTAGCCGCAGTTTTTTTAATAAAACTTCTTCTTGAACTTGAATTTGATTTCATGCTATCCAGGTTTGATCGTTAATAACTTTGTTTATCTTGTATGTCATTGAAATTGGGCTAGTAAAGTCCAGAAAACTCCAGTCCCAAGGCATTGATCTCCTCATCGGAGATTTCTCCCGAGCATATTAGGGTACGAAAAGCAAAACGAACCGAATCTCCCTTTTTTAGGCTCAAGTTCATTGATTCCTTTCCTTCCGAAAATACATTCTGTCCTAATGGATTTACTGCAAAAAGGCCATAGCCCCTAGCGTGCCAATAGGCCGGATATCCCGGATTCTTCTTATGATCAAGAATCACTACCGCTACATTCCCTTCCTTGTATTTTCCGAAAAGTTTCATCCATTTGGCTTGGGTACCCCAAACATCCTCACCTGTAATCCCTTCACTGCTCAAGTAATCTCCTGAAACCACGTCATTATTAATTACTTTTATCGTTTCAGGATTTCCGTGTGCATCCGTTAGTGTTAGTGGATCATCTGATGGTAATTCCAGTTCTCGACTCACCCTAATGGCAAACATACCTTCCTTGGTATCCTTGAATAGAATATCCTCTTGGGCCGTTAAAGTACTTATCCAATCTATGATCCTTACCTTCCCCTTGTCCATAAAATGAAGTTCAATTTCTTCCTTTATCTGGGTACGGCCCTGAGCTTCCCAATTGGTTCGCACCCGAATCGTTCCTTGGGAATTATCCGCATCTGCCTCGACAACCTCTTGATGCCTGATAACACCACTAAATGGTTTACGATCTTCGGGAGTAGCCTCCGAATGCCCCCAATAGTCAATACCGTTAACATCGCCATAATTCATCCACATTCCTATATGGTGCGGATGATCTGCACGCTCACCGGCCACAGCCTTCAATGGGTATTTACGTGTAATCTCCGTGCCTTCAGCTGTCACTATAGGCCATAAACAGGGCTTCATAATATTATCCGGGTAGATATATGACGTGAATAATTCATCCCCGAAGTAGACATCCACTTTTTGTTCAGACACTTTATTTTCCACCCTAATACCAGGCTTTACCATTTCATCCGAAGGATTTACATCGTTCTTTTTTGACTTGCTTTCACCACAAGAACTAAGAATTAGTAGCAAAAGAGTGCAAACCGGTAATCCTAAATTAATTCCTTTTTTCATTTATTACGCTTATTGAAAATTAATATAATAATCTACGTTTTCCTTAATGATTATATCCAATGGCACATACTGCACTGTGGCCGGCGATTTTTTATAAACAAAAAAGTCGAACAAAGTCTTTACCGCAGTAACTCCTTGAAAAACCGGTCTTTGGGAAATAATATAATCGATATTACCATTCTTCAATTCAGCCACATTTCCGGGAACAATATCGAACCCCACCACCTTAATGTCCAGTTCGTGCAAGGCGTGATACCTAGAAATTAAATGTGCCCTGGAATTAGTGACAAACACCCCTTTTGTACCCGGATTTTTAATATAGTATTTGGTCAGCTCCCTGCTTACCTCTGTCTCGAGGGTAGAGGGTATGGTAATGGAATCTATTTTCCTATTTGACAATGCTGCGTTGCTTTTAAAGAATTCCCTAAATCCCTTTTCCACAACGGCTGTATGGGCGCTATTCTCAAATCCTTTTACCATGTTTACAATAAGAATGTCATCTGAAGGCTCCAAGACCGAATTCAACAATTTCCCGGCTATATAACCACTACCTTTTAAGTCAGGCCCAATATAACTGAGATTTTCCTTGTTCTTGATATTGGCATCTATAAAGACATAAGGAATACTCCTTTCTTGCAGCTTCGCTATGAATTCTAGACTTTCCTTTTCAAATAGGGGCGCCAAGATTACGCCACTTGGATTCTTACCGAGGATGGCATCGGCATTTTTAATAAAACTGGATTCATCAAACAAACTGTACTCATAGGCATGGAGATCCATACCAAAATCCCTATAAACCTCCACTCCCTGATCCACCCCTATTTTCGGTAAAGCCCAATAACTTTGAGAGGTGGTAGCTTCCGGAAACAGGCTACAAACCGTGAACTGTCTTCCCAAGGCCAATGTTCTTGCCAGGAGATTGGGGTTAAAATCCAATTTCTCTATGGCCTCTTCCACCTTTTTCCTTTTGGCTGGAGACACCTTTCCCCTATTGTGCAAAACTCTATCAATGGTCCCTATGGAAACATTGGCATAATTTGCCAAATCTTGAATGGTAGTCTTTTTATTCTTTGCCATCGAAAATCAACTTATATAATTATATGACCTTTAATGAATTGAAAAAGTGTGTAGGTACACAAATATAAAAATTATCAGGACATACGCGACATATTTTGGAAATATTACAGTACATATTACGTATGGATCAACAAAAATGTGTAAGCACACACTGATTTTCCAAAACCCTCAATACCCTATTGGAATGCCTAAATCAACAACTTTGACCTCATAGATTATATGATAAAGAAAAACCAGAATGTATGTTGCCCTACAATGATTTTCTTATAGCGATAAACAAAAAAATGAATACAGAGTAGATCATAAAAAAAGGAATTATGTAGTCTGCCCATTCCAAAACCAGCATCACACTTATTATCAAGAGCTGAAACCCAAGACCAAAGGTAGATACGGCCGTCATAAGCCAATTGGGAAGATGCCTGCCGTTGGCAGCCCCTCCATCCAACTTATAAATAATTTGGTCAAAACTGCCATAAAGAGTCCTATACCACCAAAAAAGCACATTCACATTACGCTGATGCTCCCCAACCATTGCCACCGGAGTCCCAGATTCAAAAATTCGGCTTGTAACATCTCCATTAAACTTATTCCTCAATATTACATAATAATAGTTGTAAAGGGTACCCTGAAGTTGAAGTCCTAAAAACGCCAGTACCGTTAAACCAAAATCAGCAGTAGTTATCTGCCAGAGGACTAAAAATATAAGGATATTCAATACAAAATCCGAAAGGGAATCAAAATACCTCCCAGTATAGGAGGGCGTATCCTTGATCCGCGCCAATTCACCATCAGCAGCATCCAAGATAGATTTTAAAATAAAAAAAAAGGCCGCGTACCAATTATAGCCATAATACATGCAAGCCACCGCTATAACACCTGAACAAAGAAATCCAAACGTAACTTGAACAGGTGTAACAGTGGTTTTCTTTAATCCGTTCGCAATAACCCTAGCTATTGGCCTCCCGTAGTCCGATAGGTCCAAAAACTTATGGTCTTCCGGTAATTTAGACATTTTCAGCTTTTTTACGGAGCATTTTTAATGACTTAGCTACCTAAATTTTAAAACAGCACACTTATTTATCCATTCTAAATATACGACTAAATAAAACGGGAATTAATTATGCCTCCAAAAAACAAAGGGATGGTCTTAAAGATTTTGGGAGAAAATAGGAAGGTTCACAAAAAAGGCAACAACCAAAAAGGAAACTTATGCTATCTACCCTTCTAAAATCTCAATTTGCCTTATGATATCTTTTTCGGAAATAGGATATGATATTCCATCCGCAAGGGACTTATAAACATCTTCAAATAAATTAAGATAGGAGGATTTTACCGATTCTATTTCTTCCGTATGCCTTTCACCATCCTCTGCAATCGTAGTGAGCACACCAAATTTATCGGATTCCTCGATTCCAAACAAAGGATTTCCAGGACTCATTCCGGCCAACAATTGCTGCTCCTGAATATCCGTTCTCTGTTTCACAAAGGTACCCTTGGTACCATTAAGAACAAATGAAGCTTGGGGTTGCACCACCAACATACTCATAGTTATAAATACCTGTACACCCATGGGATACAACAAATGTATATGCGCGTAGTCGTCCACTTGGGTTTTTGGTCTAAATTGACCCGTATGCTTACTCCATTCCAATGGATATCCAAAAAGTGCTATGGCCGCATCCAATAAATGGGGCCCAAGATCATACAAGAGGCCGCTACCAGGCACTGGGGTTTCCTTGGCAATCTTAGGACCTATATGATGTCGGTACCGATCATACCGCATATGGGCCTCTACCAAGGATCCAAGCTTACCGGACTCCAATACACTTTTAACGGAAAGAAAATCACTGTCATACCTTCTATTCTGATATGGCAGAATACTACGATCAACCTTTTTTGCCACTGCAAAAAGTTCCTTTGCCTCAGAGCTGGTAACGCAAAATGGTTTTTCTACCAAAACATGCTTTTTTGCTTTGAGCGCCTTAAGGGCAAATTCGTAATGCGTAAGATTAGGCGTATTTACCACCACCAGATCTATGTCCTTATCCGCAATAAGCTGGTCAATGGTATCATAACTTTTGATATTGGGGTAACTCTTGTGAGCTAATTTTTTACTTCTCTCAACAACTGCCGTTAACTGGAATCCAGGATGCTCATTTAAAAAAGGGGCATGAAATAATGTGCCCGACATTCCAAAGGAAAGAATCCCCGTTTTTATTGTCTTTTTCACCATAATCAAGATGCTTTCATTAAATCATGCGTATTTTCCTTAAACTGGGTGCATCTTAATTACAGGGATTGCAAACAGTTACCCCAAACTAGCCAAGCTTTTCTCCAATGTATCTATCTTGGCAAGCGCATCTGCTTCCTTTTGCCTTTCCAAGGCAATTACTTGCGCAGGTGCATTGCTCACAAAACGTTCGTTGGAAAGCTTCTTTCTTACCGAAACCAAAAAGCCCTTTGTATATTCCAATTCTTCCTCCAATTTTTTAATTTCCGCCTCAATGTCAATAGCGCCGATCATTGGCACAAAATATTCGTTGGACTTTACCCTAAACGTCAAAGCCCCATCCACTGCGCTATCAACATAATCAATGGCCGATAAATTGGTGAGCTTGGCAATAACCACATCCCAATCCTTGGAAATATCCCCATCATTTAAAACCGCCAATTGTAGCGCATCTTTCATAGGAATATTTTTTTCTTTTCTAATGGTACGTATTCCAGCAATAATATCCGCAGCAAAATTAAAACCTTCTATTAGGTCCTCGTTTATAGCCTGTGGGCTTGGCCATTTAGCAATTACCAATGCCTGTTCCGGGGTACGTTCGGCAATGTGTTGCCAGACTTCCTCCGTAAGAAAGGGCATAAACGGATGCAATAATTTTAAGTTTTCCTCAAAAATATGGATTACGGCATCAAATGTAATCCGATCTATAGGCTGTTGGTAGACGGGTTTTATAATTTCCAACAACCAGGAACTATAATCGTCCCAAACCAATTTATAAATGGCCATCAAAGCATCCGAGATACGATACGTACTGAAATGATCCTCTATCTCTTCAAGGGTTTTGTTGAATTTTGCGGTATACCACTCAATTCCCAACTTGGAAGCCTCTGGCTGTGGCAGGTCGGCAACCTCCCATCCTTTAATCAAACGGAATCCGTTCCAGATTTTATTGGCAAAGTTTTTCCCTTGTTGGCACAAAGCCTCATCGAACATTAAATCATTACCTGCTGCAGAACTCAATAAAAGCCCTACACGAACACCGTCGGCCCCGTAATCTTCAATCAATTTCAGCGCATCCGGTGAATTTCCGAGCGACTTGGACATTTTTCGTCTTTGCTTATCGCGCACCAATCCGGTAAGATATACGTTCTCAAAAGGTCTTTCATTGCGGTATTCATATCCTGAAACAATCATTCTGGCGACCCAAAAGAATAAGATATCCGGCCCGGTCACCAAATCATTGGTAGGATAATAGTACTCTATTTCCTTATTATCGGGCTCCAAAATCCCGTTAAAAACACTTATAGGCCATAACCAGGAAGAAAACCATGTATCCAAGGCATCTGCATCTTGCTTTAGGTCCTTCAATGTTAAATTGGAATTCCCAGATTTTTTCCTGGCCAGATCCAAAGCCTCTTCCTTGCTTTCGGCCACTACAAAATCGTCCTGCCCATCTCCAAAATAATAGGCTGGAATTTGTTGTCCCCACCACAATTGTCGGGAAATATTCCAATCGCGGATATTTTCCATCCAATGGCGATAGGTATTTTCGAATTTTTTAGGGAACAACTTAATATCGTCATCCTCCAAAACCGCCTTTATAGCCGGTTTGGCCAGTTCTTCCATACTTAAGAACCACTGATCGGACAATCTTGGCTCAATAACCGCTTTTGTTCTTTCCGAAGTACCAATTTTATTAATATGCTGCTCCGTCTTTACCAAAAAGCCTTTTTCCTCCAATTCCTTGGAAATGGCCTTCCTGACCTCAAAACGGTCCTTACCTTCATAATGCAGTCCAAAACTATTTAAACTGGCATCCTCATTAAAGATATCAATGGTCTCCAGATTGTGTTTCTCCCCCAGAGCCTTGTCATTAATGTCGTGTGCCGGGGTCACTTTTAGACAACCCGTTCCAAATTCAACATCTACATATTCGTCCTCAATTATAGGGATTACCCTATTGCATATTGGTACAATTGCATTTTTACCCCTCAAATGGGCATAACGTTCATCATTGGGATTAATACAGATTGCAGTATCCCCTAGAATAGTCTCAGGTCTGGTGGTAGCAATAGTTACGGTTTCGTCAGAACCTTCTATTTTGTAGGCTAAATAATATAGCAGACCTTGTCTTTCCTCATAAATTACTTCTTCATCGGACAAGGTAGTCTTTGCCTCGGGATCCCAATTCACCATACGGTAACCCCTATATATCAATCCTTTATTGAACAGATCAACAAAGACCTTGATAACGGAGGCGGACATATTGTCATCCATGGTAAACTTAGTACGCTCCCAATCGCAGGAACAGCCCAATTTCTTTAACTGTTCCAAGATAACCCCTCCATATTCATGGGTCCAATCCCAAGCATGCTTCAAAAATTCTTCACGGGTGATATCCTTTTTATCTATACCCTGCTCCTTTAGTTTGGCAACCACTTTGGCCTCCGTAGCTATTGAAGCGTGGTCGGTTCCTGGTACCCAGCAGGCATTTTTCCCCATTAAACGCGCCCTACGGATCAAAACATCCTGCAGGGTATTGTTCAACATATGCCCCATATGCAATACACCAGTAACATTGGGTGGTGGTATTACTATGGTATAAGGCTCCCTATCATCTGGTGTGGAATGAAAATAATTATGTTTGGTCCAATAGTCGTACCATTGGCCCTCTACCCTGTGAGGTTCATATTTTGAAGGAATTTCCATTATTTGGAACAGTTTTTGATAACCCTATACGGGCGATTACTAAATGAGTGCAATATTAAGGTTAAACTTGAAGTAATTCTAAGGTTTTTGTCCATTTTGAAATACGAAACAAAAATAAGTAACGTTATTACATAACAAAAGAATTTTGGAGGTTCATTAAAAACATTTACTTTTGAAATTCACCAAAAACTAAAAATAATGAAAAAAATAGTACTAATTCTATTTGTTGGTCTCTTAGGTTTTGGCCTAACCGCTCAAGAAAATGTAGCGAAAATTAAATTCAAAACAGAAACCGTTGATTATGGTGAAATCGCTAAAGGGAGTGATGGTGTAAGGATATTTGAGTTTACAAATACAGGGGATGCTCCACTTGTTATAAGCAAAGTTAGCTCTAGCTGTGGATGTACCATTCCAAAAAAACCGGAAGGTCCAGTTTTACCAGGTAAAACCGGCCAGATACAAGTAAAATATGACACTAACAGAGTTGGACCTATTGCAAAGGCGATTACTGTAATTTCCAATGCTGACACCCCAACGAAGGTGTTAAAAATTAAAGGAAAGGTATTGCCGGCAGAAGGCAAATAAATTCCATTCATAATTACAAAAGCTTGTTAAGTACCGAATTAGGTATTTAACAAGCTTTTTTTATTCATGAGACCCGTATAAAAAGGCACAGTTACATTATAAGCTAAGACCCCGGCCCAAGGATAGGTTCCTTAAAGTGGCCACCATCAACCTTGGGGATCAATGTCAGTTATTTGAACATGTCTTTAAGCACATAGGTTATAAGCATATCCTTTTGATATCGTTCTATTAGAACCTTTACCCTCTTTCCTTCCTTTTCATTGAGCATATGCAGGATTTGTTGAAGTTTGTAGTGGTGCACCTTTTTCCCATTTACTGCCAGAATAACATCGCCTTCCCGTAAACCGGCCTTATGTCCAGGACTTCCTGCACGTATACCGGACACTATAATTTCCGGGACCATACTTAGCCTGGTCATATTCTCGAAGAGAATTTGCACATCCCCGAACGATTTGCCACTATCCACCAACACCAACCCACTTGCATCGGCTATACTTTCGGAAATATAACGCATCCCGTTATGCTGGATATCTATCCCGCTCAAATTAAAATCAAAAGGGTGATTAAAAAGAGCATTTTTGCGCAAACTCAAGGTACGAGCACCATAGTTGAACACCAGGGTAAATCTTTTTAGGACCTCTCCGCCCAAACTGCCGTTTCTATTCCCCAAAGAGGTGATGGAATTAAAATATTGCAGATCAGGAAATGCAGTTTTGGCATCCCTTAATTGAAAGCCTCCCAAGCTGATTCCATCTATTTTGGTCCTTTTCCCATAAATGCCCCCACTTAGCCCTTGACCCAGAAAATCCACATAATTCTTCTCAGGAACCCCCAATCCCTTATCCAGGTCTTCAAAAAGCCATACCGCATCGGAACTACCCGAATCTATTAAAAGTTCCACAGGAATACTGCTTTTATTTTCCATAAACACATGACCTTGAACATAAGCTTTGTTCTGAACAATGCGCAAAGGAATTGTACGGATCTTGGAGCTTTTTTTGTGCCTGTACAGGTCAGGGTCATGAAGCTTTAAATATTTTGATGAATAATTTACCTCCACAACAAAATCCCTAAAGAGGTCATAACCAATGATTCCATGAACCGGCAGACCCAGCCTGGGGGAAAGGTTCAGCTCCTTGTCCATGACCACATAAAGCAATTGATCATTATTGACAACTTTTCCAATTTTAAAAATATTGGAATCAGAACTCAAGGCCTCAATTGGCTCTCCTTCACCAAGACCTTTAATAACAATTTCCGATACATTGTTTATCTGAATGGAATCCTTATCCGATAAATTAAAAAGAATAGGCTTATTTACCCCAGAATCCAAAATAAATGAAAGTTCCGCCCCGTTTACCTCTATTGGAATTACAATGAGATTGTTTACCAATTGAAACTTCACCTTTTGAAACTTTTCTCCAACAGGCAATTTGAAATTTTGCGATAACACCAAAACGGGCCAGCACCAAATAAGGAAAACCATATGTCTTAAGAAAGCCATCCTATTCCCATTTTTAAGTAACCTAACCCTCTAATTTACACACAAATCCCTTGACAATAGAATCATTTAACATATTAATATGGAATCAAATAAGGTTGTTTTATTGTTTTGTCCGTATTGATTTCTCATTTTTGCTTAAAATTAAAATCCATATGCCATCAATTTCACGGAGAGGCGAAACAATGCCGGAATCTCCAATAAGAAAACTAGTACCTTTTGCTGAAGCTGCCATAAAAAGAGGAATCAAGATTATCCACCTAAATATTGGTCAGCCCGACATAAAAACGCCTAAAGTTGCCTTGGATGCCGTTAAAAACAATACTTTGGAGGTCTTGGCCTACAGTAGAACAGAAGGCTCCGAATCCTATAGGGAAAAGATTGCCGGATATTACGCCAAGAATGACATTCATGTTGGTGCGGACAATATTATAGTGACTACAGGTGGTTCTGAAGCATTGTCCTTTGCATTGGGAAGTATAGCGGATAATGACGACGAAATTATTATCCCCGAGCCCTTTTATGCCAATTACAACGGATTTGCCAACGCCAGTGGAATAAAGGTAGTACCGGTTGTTTCCAACATTGAAAATAATTTTGCACTGCCGCCCATTGATGAATTTGAAAAACTAATTACACCCAAGACAAAGGCCATCCTTATTTGCAATCCAGGGAACCCAACAGGCTATTTATATACAAGGGAAGAAATAAAAAAACTTGCCTCTATAGTAAAAAAACACAACTTGTTCCTGGTGGCCGATGAGGTATACCGCGAATTTATCTATGATGGCAGGGAGCATTATTCCATTCTTCAGGAAATAGGCCTGGAAGATCATGCCATTATAATAGACTCGGTTTCCAAAAGGTATAGTATGTGCGGGGCACGAATTGGATATTTGGTCTCCAAAAATAAGGAAGTGATCCGGACCGCCCTTAAATTTGCCCAGGCCCGTCTTTCCCCTCCTACCTATGCTCAGATTGCAAGTGAAGCTGCCTTGGACACCCCTCAGTCTTATTTTGATGATGTAAAAAAGGAGTACGAGGAGCGTAGAAACATACTTATAACCGAATTAAACAAACTTGAAGGTGTGGTAGTAGCCCAACCACAGGGTGCATTCTACTGTATTGCCCAACTGCCTATTGACAATGCCGACACTTTTGCCCAATGGTTACTGGAGGATTTCAATTTGAACGGGGAAACCGTAATGGTAGCACCTGCAGCAGGGTTCTATGCTACTGAAGGTTTGGGAACAAACCAGATCAGAATTGCCTATGTACTGGAAAAGGAAGACCTAAAAAGAGCGGTTCACATTTTAAAGGAAGCCTTAAAGGTATATGCACATTAATGGATATACAAAAAGACATATCCCTTAAAAAGTACAATACTTTTGGAATTGACGCCAAGGCCCAATTCTTTTGCGAAATAAATTCGATCGCCGAACTAAAACAAGCACTAGAACTGAAGGGATATCCCAATTTATTTGTTCTTGGGGGCGGTAGCAATATGCTCATCACAAAAGATTTGGAAAACCTGGTACTGCACATTAACCTAAAGGGAATTGAGGTAATAACCGAAAATAATGATGAGGCTATAATAAAGGTCAATGCCGGTGAGAATTGGCACAATATGGTATTGTGGACCTTGGACCACGATTATGGTGGATTGGAGAATTTATCCCTCATTCCAGGAAATACCGGTACCGCGCCAATTCAGAACATAGGGGCCTATGGTGTTGAACTTAAGGACACCTTTGTAAGTTGCGAAGCCATGGAAATCACCACCAGGGAACTTAAAACCTTTACCAAGGACGAGTGTCAGTTTGGCTATCGCGATTCCTATTTTAAAAATGAAGGGCTTGGAAAATACATAATTACTTCGGTAAGTTTTAAATTGACCAAAAGAAATCACAAACTCAATGTAGACTACGGGGCCATTATTTCCGAATTACAGAATAGCGGCATTACCGATCCCAACATTAGGGATGTCTCCAATGCGGTAATTTCCATTAGACAAAGTAAGTTACCAGACCCAAAGGAATTGGGCAATAGTGGAAGTTTCTTTAAAAACCCGGTCATAGATAGGCAGCAATTCGACAAATTCTCCAATTTAAACCCCTCTGCACCATTTTATAAGGTTTCCGAAAATGAATTCAAGATTCCAGCAGGTTGGCTAATTGAACAATGTGGATATAAAGGAAAGCGATTTGGAGATGCAGGAGTACACAAAAACCAAGCCTTGGTGTTGGTGAATTACGGTGATGCCTCGGGAGCGGATATTATTGAACTGGCCCAAAATATAATTGAAAGTGTATTGCAAAGGTTCGGAATTATGATTAGTCCGGAAGTCAATATCATAAAATAACCCCTGACAAAGAATGCCAGGGGCTATACCAAACCAAACTAACCAAAAATTAAATGCACAGTTACCAGCTGTCCATTTATCCAATTAAAACGCTAAGCATAACAATCAATTTTATAATTTAGCGTTTGTGTATATACGAGGAAAACTAAGGTATTGGATGATTGCCTAGCAACTTTTTTTTGAGAACACACTAATTATATGAGCATATTACTGGAAAATCATATTGTTGAGCTTCTTCAAGAGCGAAATGACAAGGCCATTTCCCTTCTTTATGAACACTACGGCGATACCTTATACGGGGTTGCCTATAAGGTAGTGCGCGATGAGGAATTGGCTCAGGATGTTGTACAGGAAAGCTTTATCAAAATCTGGAAGAAATCGGATTCTTACGACCCCACAAAAGCCAAATTGTTTACATGGCTCTTTAGGATTACACGCAATACGGCCATAGACAAATTAAGAAGTGTAAACAACAAATCCGACAAGGAAATCCAAATGGACGTTTCGGACGTATATAAACTAGGAACTGAAGGTATAATCCCTGACTTGATGGACGTTCAGGATAATTTGGATAAAATAGATTCAAAATATCAAATTGTATTGGACGCCTTATTTTTTCAAGGAATGACCCAACAGGAGGCAAGTGACGAATTGGACATACCACTAGGTACCATTAAATCTAGATTAAAGATTGGACTTAGGGAGCTAAAGAAGATTTATGGTTCAACGATGGTCTTTGCCTGTTTACTAAGTTTATTTATGAATTAAAGCACAACCTTGACAAGACTAGGACCTAACTATTAAGCTGACGTTACAGCATAGCCGACCAAATTGTGCTAGAAATAATAAAGCCATGAAAGAAAAGATCAGAATATTTTTAGAAACAGACCTACTGGAGAAATATCTATTGGGCACAACTTCCCAAGAGGAAGCATTACAAGTAGAAAGATATATTGCCATGTATCCCGAAGTTAGGAACACCTACATTGAGCTTCAGGAAAATCTTGAAATATTTGCCAAGTTACATGCCATAAAAACTCCGGAAGGCCTCAAAGAAAGAATTCAAACTAGGATCAAAAAGGAAAATTCCGTACGATCAAAATTCTACAGGTATGCCATTGCAGCCAGTTTTGCTGCCCTGCTCTTTGCAGGTGCCTCCTATTTCTTTTGGAACCAAAACCAAAACTTACAAGAGGAAAATGTTATTGTCAACAATAAGATCCAGAACCTGGAAGAGAATATGCGCCTACAATTAGAGGATGTTAGAAATCAATTTATTGTACTTAACAATCCCAAAACGAAGCGACTTACGGTAAAAGGCAATAACAAGGCGAAGGAACTTAAGGCTGTGGCCTATGTTAATCCTGTAAAAAAGCTTTCCTATATCAATGTAAGCAAATTACCTAACCTACCGGAAAACCAATGCTACCAAATGTGGGCAGAGGTCAACGGACAAATGCTCAACCTAGGAGTAATACAGGAGGCCAGCAATAGTGAAAAACTAATGGCCCTGCCCTATGGTGAAAATGCCGTTGGTTATATCACCATTGAGCCAACAGGAGGTAATTCCAAGCCTACCATAGAGAATATAGTGGCCAATATTTCCTATTAAATAAAGGACTTAAAGTAATCTTAATCCTTCTTGGGAAGGTTATAAATTTCATATCTTTGCATTAAATAATGCAGGGATATGAAATTATTATTTTTAACAATAGGTCTACTAGCACTTGCTTTTGCTGGTATTGCAATAAAAATATGGTCTAAAAAGGATGGTAAATTTGCGGGAACATGCGCCAGTCAGAGCCCGTTTTTAAATAAGGACGGTGAAGCATGTGGATACTGCGGAAAACTCCCTACCGAGCAGGACTGCAGAAAAGATTCCGTTACACAATAGAAATCTGCCTATTATCACCCTTTACATTTTCTTATCTTGGACAAAACCGAAGAACCTCTTCCCAATCTTATTGAAAAAGCCAAATTAGGCAATCAGATAGCCTTCAGTGCATTATTAAATAATTTCTGGAACGACGTCTACGGCTTTCAATTGGTCAGGACCAGAAATGAGAACGATGCCGAAGACATTACTATCCAGACATTTTCGAAGGCCTTTGACAAGATACATACCTTTAACGAGGACTATGAGTTTAAGACATGGCTGATCGCCATTTCCAAAAATTTGCACATCGACCTCATCCGCAAAAGCAAAAGAAATGTTCTACAAGGTAACCCAGAAAGTAGCAGCGAAGCCATTAAGAAGGTTTTGGATGACGCCCCTTCCCCCGAAGACAGTTTAATTACAGAACAAAATTTAGCTGCTTTATTGGAGTACATAAAAAGGCTAAAACCGCATTACCAAGAAGTAATAAACCTAAGGTATTTTCAGGAACTGCCCTATGCTGAAATTGCCGAAAAACTTGGGGAACCTATCAATAATGTAAAAGTTAAACTACTAAGGGCAAAAAGGCTTCTTGCTGAAATTATTAAAAATAATAATTAGTACTGCTAGGTCACTCTTGTTTTGGCAGAAGCAAAGTTCAATTGAACAAAGGTGCCAGGACGTTGGAAGATGAAAAGAATAAACCTTCAATTCCCAACTAATACAGCTAACCTTCTTCAGACAGACTTCCGCCCCTTATATATTGTCCCGTGTACCAGGTCCAATATCTTTTACTGCCTTCCCTGCCCCTTATAAAAAACCCATTAAATTTACGCTGACACCAGATAGACTTTGGCATTCCCATACTTTGCCGTCATTTGGTATTTTAACTATAACCCATTTCGTATATTTGCACAAAATCATAGTATGAGTATCGAAACTATAGACAGTGTCATCCCCCCAAAAGGCAAACCCAAATGGTTACGGGTAAAACTTCCAACAGGCAAAAAATACACCCAGTTAAGGGGCTTGGTGGACAAGTATAACCTTCATACCATATGTACCTCGGGCAGTTGTCCAAATATGGGCGAATGTTGGGGAGAAGGTACCGCCACTTTTATGATTTTAGGAAATGTTTGCACCCGTTCCTGTGGATTTTGCGGTGTAAAAACAGGGCGACCTGAAGATGTAGATTGGGCAGAGCCGGAAAAAGTGGCCAGATCCATTAAAATAATGGACATAAAACATGCCGTTATCACTTCTGTGGATCGTGACGACCTAAAAGATATGGGTTCCATTATATGGGCCGAAACAGTGAAGGCCATACGAAGAATGAACCCCAATACTACATTGGAGACATTGATTCCAGATTTTCAAGGTATCCATACCCATTTAGATCGAATCCTTGCTGTTGGGCCCGAAGTAATCTCCCACAATATGGAAACCGTAAAACGATTAACAAGGGAGGTCCGCATACAGGCAAAATATGAAAGAAGTCTTGGCGTCCTTTCCTATTTAAAAGAGCACGGTGCCAACCGCACCAAGTCGGGAATAATGTTGGGACTTGGCGAATTGGAGGAAGAGGTAATCCAAACCATGGAGGACCTTAGGGCGGCCAATGTAGATGTGGTCACTATAGGCCAATATCTGCAGCCTTCCAAAAAACATTTACCGGTAAAGGAGTTTATTTTACCGGACCAGTTCAAGAAATATGAAGAAATAGGTCTAAAATTAGGCTTTAGGCATGTAGAAAGCGGGGCTTTGGTCCGTTCATCGTACAAGGCACACAAACATATAAAGTAAGTACCCCTTACACCCCATATCTAGAATATCAATCCGTAATTATGCGGATAAATTGGCTTGACCCTTTTTATGAAACAAATTAATATTGGTATTAACGGCTTCGGTAGAATTGGCCGTACCCTATTTAGACTTCTTAGCGAGCAAGCTCATTTAAGAGTGGTGGCCATAAACGATTTGGCAGATGCACCTACACTATCCCATTTACTAAAATACGATAGCATCCACGGGGTATTTCAAAAAGAAGTATCCCACAGCGGCGAAAACATAATCGTAGAAAATAATAAGGTCGCCCTATTAAATCACAGTTCACCCAAAGACATTCCTTGGTCCGATCATAAAGTTGATATTGTTGTTGAGGCCACTGGGAAGTTCAAGGATAGGGCTATCTTGGAGCATCACATAAAAAATGGGGCGAAAAAGGTTATTCTTAGTGTACCTCCAAACGAAGATGACATAAAGATGGTGGTATTTGGAATAAACCATGAAACCCTGGTCCAATCAGATGACATTATTTCCAACGCCTCCTGTACCACAAACAATGCCGCGCCAATGATCAAGGTAATTCAAGATCTTTGCGGAATAGAGCAGGCCTATATAACCACTATCCATTCTTATACCACGGACCAAAGTCTGCACGACCAACCGCATAAGGATTTAAGAAGGGCCAGGGCAGCTGCACAATCCATTGTCCCTACCACAACAGGAGCGGCCAAAGCCTTAACCAGAATATTTCCGGAACTATCCGATGTTATTGGAGGTTGTGGCATAAGGGTTCCAGTACCCAATGGCTCTTTGACCGACATCACTTTTAATGTTAAAAGGCAGACCACCATAGAAGAAATTAATGATGCTTTTCTGAAAATATCGCAAAAAGAACTTAAAAACATTCTATATTACACAAAAGACCCCATAGTTTCTATTGATATAAACAATACTTACTACTCTTGTACGTTTGATTCTCTGATGACTTCTGTAATCGGCAAAATGGTTAAAATCATTGGATGGTATGATAACGAAACCGGGTACAGTAGCAGAATTGTAGATTTAATTAACTATATTATAAGTAAACGATACGTTTGAGACCTATATTCTTACATATAAATTTAGGTAGAAAATTGTGGCTCCTAACGGTTCTATTGTTTTTTTACTTTAGTCATTCCTATACCCAGGAAAACAAAGCTGCGGGGAAGGATATAGAATATCATTTTGACAAAGCGAGGGAATTGGGCAATAAGAATAAAATAGAACCTGCCCTTGAGGAGCTGAATACCGCAATGGAAATTGCCTTTAAGAACAATGACCAAAAGGCCCTGATAGACACCTATCACAAATTCGCCATTTTATATTTACGCCTGCAGAAGGATGATAGTGCGGAATATTATGCGGACAGATCAAAATCACTTTTAAAAGATATTTCCTATCCTTATGGGGAGGCCACCCATAAATACATAGATGCCATTATTTCCTATAGGGACGGTAAAAATTTCTTGGCCATCTCTATGCTGAACGAAGCAAAACAGATCAACAACGACAGAAATTTACTGAACAATATTCTTTTTGTAGAGGGAATTATTTTTTTAAACCTGGAAAAATACGAAAGTGCCACAAAGAATTTCAATGCCCTGGCCGTAAATACGGACATCTACGAGAAGGACTACCTGGCCGCCAAGGCACATATAAAATTGGCAGAGATCCACAACAGAACGGAAAATTACGAGGAGAGCATTAAAAATGCCCAAGACGCTTTAAAATTGGCCAAGGCGAACAATTTTTATCTAGAAGTACTGGAGGCCAATAGGCTACTAACAGAGACCAATGAAAAACTTGGGCTTTTTGAATCCGCCCTGTCCTACAACAGAAATATAGTGAACATCAAGGACTCTATATTTACCCTAGAGAAAAGTTTAGCGGAAACCAAAACGGCAGATAACATCCAAACAAAATTTATGAAGGATGAAATTGGTCGACAGGAAGCCAAGATAGAAGAACTTAACCAATCCAAAAATAGAACGGAAATAACGGCAATCTTAACTGCTGCCTTTTTAATAGTAATTTCCATACTGGCCATTTCGCTTTACCGGAACAACCAGATCAAGTTAAAGACAAACGATCTATTACACACCAAGAACAATGAACTTCAGGCTGCAAGGGATGCTGCGGTAATGGCTATGGAGGCCAAAACCAATTTCCTTTCCACGGTAAGCCACGAATTGCGAACACCACTTTATGCGGTCACCGGTCTAACACATTTATTACTGGAAGAAAACCCTAGTGAAAATCAAAAAGAACATCTAAAATCGTTGAAGTTTTCTGGGGACTACCTATTAAATTTCATTAATGACATTCTTCAGATCAACAAAATTGACGCTGACAAGTTGGAAGCCCTTCAAATAGATTTCAATCTTAAAAAGGTACTTTCGGAAGTCATAAATTCCTTGCATCAAAGTGCCAAGGCCAACAAAACAAAAATTGTACTGGAATTTGACGAGGATATTCCGTCCCACCTTTTGGGCGATCCCCTTAAACTTTCCCAAATTTTTATAAACCTTATCGGCAACGGTATAAAATTCACCAAGGGAGGTGAAGTTACGGTCATAGCCAAGCTTGCCAAAAAAGTAGAAGAAAATCTGACCATTTATTTTGAAGTAAAGGATAATGGTATTGGTATTGATAAAGAAAGACAGCTTACCATTTTTGACAGTTTTGAACAGGGCTCTATACAAATTAACAGGGAATACGGAGGTACCGGTCTAGGTTTGACCATTGTAAAAAGCTTGTTGGGCCTATTTGGTAGTAAAATTGGGCTTAAGAGTGAAATAGGCAAAGGGAGTTCCTTTTTCTTTGAGTTGGATCTAAAAAGCAAGGATGATCTTATTGATGATATCCCCTTCGAAATAACTGAGGTGGAATACGATTTTACAGGGCTCCATATATTGATTGTGGAGGATAACAAAATCAACCAGGTGATTACGAAGAAAATGCTGAACAAGAAGGAAATAACCTGTGATATTGCCAACAACGGACTGGAAGCCGTGGCCATGGTGAGAAAAACGGATTACGACTGTATCCTTATGGATATCCATATGCCCGGAATTAGTGGTGAAGAGGCTACTATTGAAATTAGAAAGTTCAATAGATTGGTACCTATTATAGCCCTTACGGCAATTTCCTTGGATGACAGTTTGGAAAGTTTTTATGCTGCAGGTTGTAACGACGTAGTTACTAAACCCTTTAAACCAGAGGTATTCTATTCAAAAATTGGAGAGAACATCTTTGATGTGAAAAAAAAAAATTGAAGCCTAAGGAGCCTTAATGCTTTCACCCATCAAATTCAACAGTACCTTTTCGCCCCCATTCATGAATTTGTGCCGTATCCCTATATAGTGTAGGTCTTTTATTTTGCCTTCCAACCGTACATAATCCTTTTCCGTGGTAAGTACCATTTCCTTGGTATTGAACAAGGCTATTTCCTTTTCCGTAAAAAAATGGTGGTCAGGGTAGGCCAAATGCTCAAACTCAATTTCTTGACTACTTAGGAAGCTTAGCAACTGTTTTGGATTTGCTATCCCTGTCACCAAAGTCACTTTTCTATTTTTAAGTTCGGCCAAGTCTATTTCCCCTGAGCTACCTTTTAATGTTGTTTCATACTCCAAAAAGCTAAAAACTACCCTCTGACTTGGGCCGGGATTTAATTTTTTCCGGATTCTCTGTTGCTCGGCCTCGCTCAAATTTGATGGGCACTTGGTAACAACAATTATATTGGCCCTCTTTGCTTCCCTTTTGCTATCCCTCAAATTCCCGCTAGGTAAATACCAATCATCTACATATAAATTGGAATAGGAAGTTAATAGCACATATTGGTTACACCTTACTTTTCTATGTTGAAAGGCATCATCCAACAAAATAATATCGGGCCCTACGGTTTCCTCCAATATGGAAATACCATTCTGCCTGTCCGCATCCACCGCTACAAAGGCTTTGGGGAATTTCTTATAGATCTGAAAGGGTTCGTCCCCTAAATCCTCTACCCCTATACCAGGTTTGGCCAACAAATAGCCTTTGGATTTTCGACCATAACCCCTACTTAAAACCGCTATTCTACCCTGCTCTTTAGCATTGGCAACAAAAAACTCTATCATTGGGGTTTTACCGGTACCCCCTACACTCAGGTTCCCAACACAAATGGTCTTGGTCCCAAAGGCTTTGGAAGGCAATAGCCCTAGGTCATAAAGATAATTGCGCAGATATACCACCAGGGCGTATATCAATGAAATGGGAAAGCCTAATTTTCTTAGTAGCTGCATTAGAACGAAAATATAATATTTTATCTTTGGAAGACCATAAATTTTAAAAATGATCATAAAACAAGTTATAGATACCCTAGAGGAGTTGGCGCCACTTAATTATGCCGAAGATTTTGACAATGTAGGACTTTTGGTGGGGAATGCCAAGAACGAGCTAAGCGGTATCCTTGTAACACTGGACACTTTAGAAAATGTAGTGGAGGAAGCTATTGCAAAAAAATGCAATCTAATAGTTAGTTTCCACCCTATTATTTTTGGAGGGTTAAAAAAAATAACCGGCTCCAACTACGTACAAAGGGTAGTAATAAAGGCTATTAAACACGACATAGCCATATACAGTATGCACACTGCCCTGGACAACTGCAACAAAGGAGTTAACGCCAAAATCTGCGAGGTTTTGGGACTACAGGATACAAGCATTCTAATCCCACAGAAGGGCACCATTAGAAAATTGACAACCTATGTTCCCAAAGTGAATGCCGACGCCCTTAAAACCGCTCTATTCCAAGCTGGAGCAGGTAATATTGGCAATTATAGCAATTGCAGTTTTACGGTAGATGGCATTGGGAGCTACCAGGCCAATGCGGGAGCCAATCCCTATTTGGGAAAAATTGGGGAAACCCATTATGAGGACGAATCCCAGATAAGCGTTACCTATGGCAGGGCAAATGAACAGAAAATTTTGAAAGCCCTTTTTAACAACCATCCCTATGAAGAGGTTGCCTACGAGATACAAACTTTGGAAAATAAAAACCAAAATATTGGCATGGGCATGATAGGAAATCTGGAAAAATCGATGGGCGAAGAGGAATTTTTTGAATTTTTGAAGAAAAAAATGAATGTTTCCTGCATAAGACACTCAGATTTTCTAGGAAAAAAAATAAAGAAAGTTGCACTTTTGGGAGGAAGCGGATCCTTTGCCATATCTGCCGCAATAGCCGCCAATGCTGATATTTTTGTGACATCGGACTTAAAATATCATCAATTCTACGAAGCAGAAGGCAAAATACTTTTAGCAGATATTGGGCACTATGAAACAGAGCAGTTTACAAAAAATCTCTTAGTTGATTATCTTACGAAAAAAATTCCTAATTTTGCAGTCTCTTTATCGGAGAGCAAAACAAATCCCATCAAGTATTTTTAAATATGGCAACAAAGACAGAAACAACAGTAGAAGAAAAGTTAAGAGCACTATATGATTTGCAATTAATTGATTCTAGAGTTGATGAGATAAGAAATGTTAGAGGAGAACTTCCTCTAGAAGTAGAAGATTTGGAAGACGAGGTACTTGGCCTTAAAACAAGAATGGATAAGCTTAAAACCGATGTTGAAACTATTAACTACGAGATAGGCGCCAAGAAAAATCTTATTGATGAAGCCAAAGTCTTGATCAAAAAATATGCGGAACAACAAAAGAACGTCCGCAATAGCAGGGAATTTAATTCTTTGACCAAAGAAGTAGAATTTCAGGAACTTGAAATTCAATTGGCCGATAAGAATATTAAAGAATTTAAAGCCCAAATAGAGCAGAAAAAAGAGGTTATAGCCACTACCAAAGAACGATTAACCGAAAGGGAATTGCACCTTAAGCACAAAAAAAGTGAATTGAACGCTATTTTGGCAGAAACCGAAAAGGAAGAAAAAGCCCTTTTGAAAAAATCGGAAGAGTACCAATCCCAAATTGAGGAGCGCTTGGTAAAGGCTTACAATAGAATCCGAAATAACGTAAAAAACGGTTTGGCAGTAGTTCCTATTGAAAGAGGTGCTTCAGGAGGATCTTTCTTTACCATTCCACCGCAGGTTCAGGTTGAGATTGCATCACGCAAAAAAATCATTAGCGACGAACACAGTGGAAGAATTTTGGTAGACCCAGTTTTGGCTGAAGAGGAACAAGAAAAAATGCAAAAGCTTTTTTCTAAATTATAGAAAAAACGACCTGAGTCGTCCTAAAATAGGTTGACGGTTTTTAAAGAATATATATTAGACCTGTGAATTTAACTTCACAGGTTTTTTGTTATGTATAAAATTAGG
>NZ_JALKBB010000027.1:0-90199 GCF_023016025.1 Arenibacter sp. S6351L
TGAGATCGTTCCTGCCATCTTTGATCAGGCCGTTGATAACGGTCTGCTGTTCCAATAATGTTGCGGTGACATCGGGAATGGAATTCAAATAAAGGTCTGTTCTTTTGGGCAACTTACAACTTGTCCTATGGTCCGTATAAATAGATCTGACCTCGAATCCGTCCTTCCCTTTTTCAAAATAGAATCCCTTGGCGTTGAAAAGGGCCATATAGTCCTTCGGGGATTTTTCATAAGGCGCGTGCATCCGTTCGGCATATTTTACATAACGGCCCAGTGCGGCCTTCTCGAATTCTTGCCTATATCCGATTTCCATGGTCCCGTACAGCTTCGGAAAGACCATAGGCAGAAAAAAGGCGGATGCCGTTAGTTCATGGCCGGTATCGGAATTCTGTGCCGTCAACATTTCCAGCACGGAATAGTTTTGACGGACGAAACCGGTGGATACATACGCGTCCATGGCCTTGGGCAAGGGAAGGTCGCCCAATCGAACGGGGACCGTATGTTTGTTGGAACCGGAAAAGGACAATCGGTTATCCTGGTACTTTACTCCCAAGGACCGGAACAGTCGATGGACACTCCCTTTTTCCGTCCCGACATCGAAAATACCGTTTTCCAATATCCTGCCGATAAGCCGGAACTTGCTTTCCAAGGTTTCTTTTTCCTTTTTTTGCTCCAATTGGAATAGCCTGTCCCTCACTATGGGGAACTCTTTTTTAAGTGCTTCCATCAACAATTTTTTTTGATTTCTTGGAAGGTAGCGTTCAAGAAAAATGTAATCTTTGGATGTTGTTATATGCGGAAGGATATCCATTGGGTTCTTGGCCACCATGTTCTCCGAGAACAGTCCGTTGCGGTCCGGGGACTTCAGATAGGATGTCATGAATGCTTCTTTTATCAGTTTTCGGATTTCAAGTTTGAACTGTTTGCTGTCGGTATCGATCTCTGTAGGCTGGTCGCTATTCCCGAAAATATTGGGACGTTTCTCCATCCCTATTTTTGGACTCAGCTCGCTTTCCTTGAACACATATCCCGATTTGTCATGGATGGTATATCCCTTGACGGCATCCCCTTTTATGTCCAGTTTTATATCGATGCCCTGATATTCCTTAAGTACTTCTGGGAGGTCGTGCGGCCTTATGGCCTTAAAAAGTCCATAGGTGGTCCCTATCTGTTTCAGCAGGCGTTTGCGGTGCATCGGCAAGAGCTTGGATTTTGAATTCGCACCAAATACCTTTTGCAGTTTCGGACCGCTTAAGCTTGGGTGTACGATGGAGCCGTTGATGAACCTTGTCCGGTATCCTTTTTGATTGTCCAGGCCAAAGGCGACCCCTATCCTTCCCGATTGATTTTTAGTTTGCTTTATTTCGATGTGATAGGGCCTGACCAGTTTTGCCAGTTCTTGAAAGCTCCGCACCTTATGTTTTTGCAGGATGCTGTTCAGTACGTCCTGCAAATAGAACTTCGTCCCTTGTGCAGGGTCCATCCCGAACTGTTGCCCGGGCAACCGGTATAGCGGAAGTTCCCTTTGCTGCTTGGTACGTGGCGAGGGCGATAGGCCGAACTTTTCTTCAAGGTATTGCTGGGTGGCAATGTTCCTTCGATAGCTGTTGAAGATTCCGAGGACCTTTCCCGAACCGGTTACGTTGGTCGTTATGATATGGACATGCTCGTGTTCGGTGTCGTTGTGCCTTACCACTACATAGGGCTGTTCCCCATAGCCCATTTGTTGCATGTATTCCTTTGAGACCTCATGGAAGGTCCTGTCATCAAGGTGTTCCCCATGGGGAAGATTCATGGTTATATGGGCATAGCGGTTATTGGTGGCATTGCGCTGTCCCTGAAAGTGGAGTACGTTCCCGAAGAATTTCTGTGATATGTGCTGTGAGTACATGTTCCCATAACCGAGTATGCGCATGCCCTCCTTGCCGAACACATAGTTCAACATTCCCTGGCAGCTTTCCCTATATAATATCCTTCCTATCATCCCGTTCGTCCTTCCATTGTAATTTCGATAAGTGTGCACAGCAATCCGTTGACCTTTTGTATCTCGTACTCCAAACTGCTGTTCGGACTTCTCAAAGTCTTGTAGTGGGCCAGTTTGACCAATTGGTTGATGTTGTTGCCGATCTGATTGATATGGTAGGCAAGATTTGAAGTGTCAGGGAGCATATCCTTTTCTTCAGTCTCACCGTTCAAAACCAATCTTCTAAGAAGTGGACTTATAACGCCCCTTTCGGATATATCCATATTATACGATTCGCAGATCAGCCTCAATTTAGCATATTCCGCATCGTTGAACCGGAGCATTACATTATGATGGCGCTTCCTGTTTCGCAATCGTTTCCGGCCTCTTTTATTTTGTTCCATTTTCGTTGCTTTTTAAAGCAAAACACTTCGTCAGAAGTAGACAATTCTAAGTAACTTAGAATACAACTTGCTATCTTCTTCGAAGATAAATATAGCTAGTCAAAATGGATTATAAAAATCTAATAATCAATTATTTAACCCTATAAATCATATGGAATCATATAGGACTATATGGGTACACGTATATAATTTATATGGTCCAATTTGGTGTTTAAAAAATTAGGGAATCATGGAAATATCCAAGTTTTTTGTGGAGAGGGGAAGAAAGGTCAAGGGGTTTTTCTCCCCTTGTGCTTTTCAGTGGCCGAGAGGGGGTCGGGCAAAACTGGAAGGGAAAGACTTTACTTGCGGACAGGTGAAGCGTGTCCGCAAGGGGAGGATCGGAGTGGAAGGGTTGACCGACTTCCGCCGTGGCTTGGGCAAACATATTAATTTTGCAAGTATGGATCCTTAAAGAAAGTCCAAATAAGTTTAGGATTGGATATTCCTATTGACGTTTAAACTTGAGAGTATTTGGTTGGATAAATAGTCGATTAAAAGTTACGTTTAATGGAGTTAATTGTTTTTACCAATACCATCAATTATATAAATACCTCCTAGAAGGTGTAATAGGGCATGAGACGCATCGTAATAAAAGTTATCCTTAACACCTAAACTCGGTTGAAAATGGAGTGATTTTCTTTATTAATACCTAATTCTTTTAAAAATACGCTGATAATATGCTATATTGCGTATACTATATGTTTAAAAGAATAGAATTATGGCTACAGTCCGAAAATCATTGACCATTACAGAAGCCCAAGAGCAATGGATCAAACTGCAAATAGAAAATGGAGGTTTCGCCAACGATAGCGAATATATGCGGCATCTTATACGTTTGGACGAGGAACGCAATAGGGAATTTTCAATTACCAAAGCAGCTATACGGGCGGGCTATGATAGCGGTGTAAGCCCCAAGGTCAGAACCGTTGACGAGATTATGAAAGCCGCAATTGATCGTCGAAAGGACAAAACGCAAGGAATACAGAATGCATAGATATGCTTTATCCTATAGGGCTGACAATGACCTTGATGATATAACGGATTATACTTTGGAGATTTGGGGGGAAAACCAGACACGGGATTATCTTACCGGATTCGTTCAATGTTTTCAATCTTTGGCGGATAAACCAGATCTTGGCAGAAGTGCCGCCGAATATGCACCGCTCCTAAAAAGATACAATTACAAAGCCCATACAATTTTTTACGAACCTACGGAAAAGGGCATTTTTGTTGTCCGCATATTAGGTCAGAGACAGGATTTTGAACTCCATCTATAAGCACTGGTTAAAAACCAAATATGTTCGAAATTCAAACGTGGATCTTCAGTTGAGGAACGGGTAATTACTTTCTAATTCAACAAGCTTCTAAAATTATATTATAATCCCAAGAAAGGTTCCGTTTAAGAAACTAGGCTGGGGCTTTTCATAAGATAAGTAGCCAACTGTTTTTATTTGTCGTCATAATGAAATCGACATTGAATAATTGTACATTTCTGGTCAATTCCCTTTTTACCAGAAACACGGTAAACAAGTCTGTGCTCTCCAGTAATTCTCCTTGACCAAAACCCCTTAAGTCCGTGTTTTAGTGGTTCAGGCTTTCCTAATCCTTTAAAGGGGTTTTGTTTAATTGCCTTTATCAACTCCTTTATTTTAAGAGCTGTATCAGCATCATTTTCTAACCAATATGTAAAGTCATCCCAAGCGTGTGCGGTGAAATCAATGTTCATTATTGTGCCAGTTGAATTTCATCCTCATTATAAGGAACTAACTCTCCATTGGAAATTTGTTCAATTGATTCTGCAAGTCGTTTTCTATTAGCATTTGTAGACAATAAATGCTCTGTTTCTTTCAGTGAATTATATTCGCTAATAGACATTATTACAACCGCATCATCTCCTTTAGTTCTTGGAACGATTATAACTTCCATTGATTTAGAAACATAATCAAATTGCTTTTTCATACTCTTTCTTAAAGTCGATATTGTTATAGCTTTCATAATAATATATTTTTACGTACAAAAAAATGTACAAGTAAAAGTACAATATTTATATCAAATGTCCAAATATTTCTTTCTTTGTTCGAATTTAAGCTTTTATGTAAAAAAATAGTTCTTTAAAACGGCCCATAAAAAGTGAGAATGAATAAAGTTGGTGTAGCGCCAAAAATTGTTCTTTTTAAGGAACTATCCAAAATATCAACATTTTAAAGCTTTTGTACTTGAAAACTAGAAGTCAACAATCAGAATAAGGAGTTTGGCCAATATAGTTCTGCGACGGTTAGTGGTGATGAAATGCCATTTCAATCTAAAAGTGGCGTCGTAGCATTGGTGTTTTTAATAAAAATCAGTGAATCAAAATATTTGGCAAGAGGAAGCCGATAAATATCTTCATTGGTCTCTTTACGGTATCCGATAAATCTTGTTGATCCGATAATTTCATCAGTTTCCAATTCTTTTTTCAATTTTGAGAAATTAAGATAATAGGCATTTCCGTTTAAGGCGAGGGAGTTTTCCCAAAGAGGAGTTTCAATTGATAGAAGGTCAACTTTTTTAAGTCTATCATTATAAGAATGGTCACCATTGATAAATTTTTCCTCTATAAATGAATAGCTCCCTTGTAAAGTAGCAAGTCCAATAGAATGATAGTCATTTCCAAATTCCTGTTTTAAATCCTTGCCCATTAGTCCTATCTCGTTGTCCACAATAATTTCGTTTGAAATATGTGCATTATGCGCCCAAACAATTATTTTTTTACTCTTATCTTTTGCAAAATAGGAAATTCTATCGGCCATTATTTCATCACGACTTTGAATTCGTTTTTTGTTCTTAATGTTTATGTAGTTGATGTATGTATTTTTTCCATTGAATAGAATCTCCTGTAGGGGGTCAGTTAGATTATCTGTTAATTTCAAGTGCTTTTCTATCTCTGAAATATTATCATAAATGGAAGTGCTGATTTTTTGTTCATTTTTTAAATTTTCATTAGTGCTTTTACTAATATTAGATTTTAATTCCGAGAGAAGTTTATCCAATTTTTTATCATTGAGAGGCCCAATGTTGTAAATTAATAGCTGATAAAAAGTCCAAAAGGAATCATCACAACCTTTAAACTTTAGCCCATATCGCAACCGATTATCTTTATACCACTGAAGAAAAGACTTCATCTCTTGAGTCTGGTAAATTGGGAGTAAGTGTTTTCGCATTAAGCTATCCAATGAACTTTCTGACAACTCTTTATTTAAAAGTTCAATATCGTCATACGGACTTTCTAAAACAACTAGGTTAAAACCATTTTCTTCAATAAGTTTTTTGGAAATAATTTCTCTGAGACGGTAAAATTCAGATGTTCCATGGGTACTTTCGCCAATAGAAACTATTCTTTTATTCGACAATTTTTCTATTAACGGATTTAAGCTTTTGAGTATAATGTCGTCGGTTGATAAGTCTATTGGGACCGATGATTTGTGGATGGCTGAATTAAGTTTGTCGGGATTATAATTTTTCAAATATATTTTTGACGTTTCTTTAATGGTTTCAATGTCTTTACCGTCCATAGTAATTTTAAAATCATCAAACCAAGCCGTTCCTTTTCCACCTAAAATGCCTCCGACATAAATGTTCTCGGCACCATTTGGGAAGGGAATTTGTATAGAATATTCTTTCCAATCATTGGTTCCTTTAATTTTTAGTCTTTGCATACTTTCAAATGCCAATGATTTATTTTTACCACTACCATCGATACGCATCAACAGCCCAACAAATCCTTTGACATTTTCATACTTTATTCGCCCTGAAAGTCGGATAGTGTCACCAACATAATCAGCTGGAACTTTATAGGTAATACAACCGAACTTCCCCTTTTCATTTGATACTACTTTTCCAACATAATTTTTATCATTTAGTTTTTCTCCAGATACATTCTCACCATTTAAATTTTTATAACTGCCCCATTTAAACCAACCTTCTGGCATTACCTCCTTTTCAGAGTCAAAATTATCAAAATCCAAATTATACTTTTGTTGAGCAAAAGCCTTTGAACAGAAGGCTATAATGGCCAAACACATTAAAGAGGTTTTTATGCTTTTCATAATTTGACAGCGTGATTTTTTAAGGCTGTTGCGAACATTTGTATTTAGTTCCTAGTAAGCTTATTTTTATTTTGTAGAAACTAATCTAAGCTTAATTTGAAATAACCTCCGCCCTATTATATAAAATTTAACTAATATCAAGGTTACTGCAAATAACTGTTCCCCCAGGGAATTTAATGGGCAAAATTTAAACCAAACTTAAAAATGGGATAAACATTTTTAAGTCCCAAAAAAGGTTCCATTTAGAGAACTGTAGCAAATAGGAAGAAGCCAAATTCAGGAAAAACCATCACAACAATAATTTGTGCATATTCTTTTGAAAAAAGCTTAGCATTAAACCTCCGATCAAATCACACTTTAAAAATAAAACGGTTAACTTAGTGTGAAAATAATTTTAAGGGAGAAATAAGCGGTATGAAAAAAATCATTTTCCTATTGATCATGATTACTTGCACAACAAGTTTGGCACAGTCAAAAATAGAGGGCTTTATTTATGACGGCGTGTCAAATGATCCACTTCCCTATTGCACGATCAGGGTTTACGGCGCAGAAACCCATTATACAATAACAAACGAGGATGGGAAGTTCGCTGTCGATAACGTTTTTTCTACGGATTCTCTAGAAGTAAGATACTTAGGGTTCAAAACAAAAAAAACGGTAGTATCTTATTTTGAGAAAGAACCCAAACTTTATTTGGAAATGGATGTTTCCGTTTTGGACGAAGTTGTGTTGACCGCGGGCGAAGACAAGGAGTACCCCTATAAACTATTGGGCAGGGTTATAGACATATACCGAAAGAGCAAAAATTCAACGGTCAGCAAGGCCTTTCTTACCATGAATTCCTCCACAAGAAATGTTCCGATCGAGCAAGTAGAAGGCTTTTACAACAGCGAGCAAAATTTAGAAAAAGGTATTTTGGACCTCAGGGTCAAAAGTGGACGGTTTGGCCAAAATAGATCATTCCCCTACTATAGCTTGGACAATTCCAAAATTTTAAGCGACTTTCAATTTTTTGGGACCTCTAACCAAATATTGCCCGATTATCCCGGGAATTTGACCTATAATGCCATAGAAAGAAAATACGATGTTAAAATTGATGATTGCATCAATTGTAGGGGAGATGAAACACTCATTTCCTTTTCCCCTAAAGAGGCCAATGGTAGATTGTTTTATGGAAAAATGCTGGTGGATACTGAACTGTTGGTCGTCAAAAAAATAGAGCTTTGGGCCAACGATCCCATAACAAATACATTGACCTCCATCAACGAAGATGTTATACTGACCCCCAAGGAGATTAAGCTCAACATTGTTTTTAATCCTATGGACCTTGAAATGGTCCAGTATCTGGACCTTTCCTTCCAAATGGGTTACAGATCTAAAAATGTTTCGGAGATCATCGATTCCAGAACTTTTCTATATTTCTTTGATTACGACACTTTTTTTGAAGAACCCTATTTTACCAAGAAGATCGCCTTTAACAACGATTATGACAAAATGATCGCCTTGCAGGCATCCGACGATTTTTGGGAAATCAACTACCAATTTCCCAAAAGTATCAACGAAAACAAGTCTATGGATTTCATGAAAAAAAATGGATTCTTAATCAATTTCAACAATTACATCCCCCTGGATGACCTAAAATATACAAGGCCCACGGTGCTTTCATGGCAACAAGGGAGAAGGCTTAAGTGGGAGTATTTACATGACAGGCCTACCGAAGGAGACGGGAACGTTGTAATGGGCAACAACCGTGGCAAAGGACTACCAAGTGGCAAAGCATTCGATTCTCCTTTTGAACAATTAAAGGACCAGAACTCCCAAAAAGGCAAGGACAATATCAACATCTCTTATATGGTGGACAGTTATAAAGGAGAAAACGGGATTACAAAAATAGTGAGCCGAACTTTGCTGGATATCAATTCCTCTCAATTCAGTTATGAGCGAACAAAAAACAAGCTGGTATATTTCAATATTATTTTTGATATTTATGAGGTTTATAGACAATTGGCCGCTTCCCGTATAAGGGAGGATATGACTTTTGATAAGGTAAAATCGATTTATGATGAAATGTACAAGGCGGCCTCATCCGAAGTGAAAAAAATAGAAAAGGAAACCCGTAACGGTAGTGACTACGAGGACTTGGTCAAATGGAACGACCGGATAAAAGCAAAATTAAAAATTGACAATTTTGCTTTAGTACAATAAACAACTTTAATTTATAAAGAGGGAAGATCTACTGTTCCAAAAACCCTAATTATAATCTTATGGTATAAGCTATAATAGAAAGAGTTCCTCCCCTAGCCTACTCCAAAACGCACCTTATTGATCGATAACAGTATCCGTTAGGGTGTTGATGGTGAGGAGGCCGATACCTTCATATTCCGGCGTCAACTTTAACAATCGTAATACCCTGAGTTGTGTAGGAAGTCCAAAGTCGAAAAAAATTAATACCCGTAAATAGGCGGGCTCCTGGACAGGACTTTCATAATGCTGTAGGTTCAACTGCCACTTCCCTTTTAGGTCATCGTCTAGAAAAAATTGGGTGCAGGCATAGCCCCTAAGCGATTCTCCATTTTGCATTCCGGTATTTTCCCAGGTATCGTAGGACAATTCAGGGCTTACCAATTGAAACCCTATATCAATGTTGGGGTTGCTCCACGTTGCGACGATACGTGTGCGTGAAATTTCAACCCCAGCCTCACTCTCTAATTTTTCCCAACTTGCCTTTTCTTTTCGGGACTGCATGTTGTTAAGGGATTCTACGGTCATAAATAGGTCCGCTCCAAATTTATCAAAGGGAAGACTGTCCATATTCCGAAGCTGCTGATAGCGAGCGTAGACTTCTGAGGCCTTTTTATCATTCCCTTTTTCGGCATATACATCCGCTATATCACAATAGGATTGTGCAGCCGAGGGATCAAGCTCTAAAATAGTAAGGAACAAATCCAAAGCCTCATTCTTCCTTCCCAAAATATCATATCTGTATGCCAGCGACCTTAATACTGTAATATTATCAGGAAAACGTTGACGAACCTCCTTAAGAACCATATTAGAAGTATTGTCATCTTTCCAACGTTCCCTAAAATAATCGGCCAAGTCCAAAAAAAAGGTTGGGTTTTCCGACAAAAGTTCTTTGTTCCTTTGAAATAGCGCCTCGGCTTCCACAGCGGTAGTGGTCTCGCCAAAAGCTTCCATGTAATCAGGAGGTTTTGGGGCATAGCCTCCCTCGTCTACAAACAATTGATTTAGGCTGTCCCTCAAAGTGGAATTATCATACCATTTGTCAACTTCATTGTAATCCATTTGGGCCGTGGCCTTGGTATTGATTACAATAACCCCTCCAACACCCATTGGCCCATATCTGGATATCGCCGCATTACGCTCGAGAATGGCCACACGGTCAATATCATGTGCTGATAAATACGTAGGTGCCGTCTCCTGTATGAACCCGTCCACATCAAAAATAGCCTTCGGAGGTGTTCTGACGGAATCATATAATGAATAAGCAATCCTTCGCAAATAAACCTTTACTTCAGGAACTCGAACAACCCTCATACTAGGATTAAAGTTTATCAAAGAGGATAAAAAATCTGGGCCTGTTGCCACCAGATCCTTACCGCTGATAACCTGAAAGGCCGATGAAGAACGGTCCTTGTTTAAAAGGCCCCTTGAGGTCTTGACCAGATTTGTGTTTTCGGGAAATTCGGCCAAAATATCTTTTTGTGTTTTTCGTCTCCTTTTATTCAAAGTCACTTCATCCAATTCGGTTACCATTGGGGATAGGACTATTTTAAGTTCCTCTCCCGTTTCGGGAACGACAAGTTCATAATTGCCAAATCCCAGGGAAGAGAATACTAAAACCTCATTGGCATGTGCTTTTAAGGAGAACAATCCGCCTTCATCCGTTTGTGTTCCACGTTGGGTACCTTTGAGCAGTATATTTACATTTGGAATGGGAGTTTCCCATACATCCGTCACACTTCCCGAAATGGTAATTTCCGAAGTTTGGGAGTAAAAGGGCAACACAAACCATAATACCAAAAAAGTCAACCAATTTTTCATACTCATTTAGATAACTCAACCTGCGTTGGTAAAATTTCATAAGCAGATTGATATCATTAAAGATAATTACAAAAAATTAAATAATGCTTGCATACGCTTACAAAACAGGATTAATGGTACGCCACTGAAAAACACTTCTATTTTTGGTATGCTCAAATTTTTTATTAGCAATGTAGTTTTACAGTAAATAATGTTTCTCAGGGCGATAAAGATTGTCAGATGTTTTAGAAGGTGGTTTTGTTGGGTAATGGCTATTTGTCAAAATCCACAGTTCCGTAAAAGGGCCGATTTACGTGACACTTTTCACGGAGGGAAAAATCTTGGACGGTATTGTCCCATTTCTGGTCTTTTTTAGTAGTTTCGTTAATTAACCTTTTACGGCACTAAATATGGTAATAGGATATGCGAGGGTTTCCACCCCGGAACAAAAATTGGAATCTCAAATAGATCTGTTGAAAAATAACGGATGCGAAATAATCTATTCGGATATAGCAAGTGGAACTCGGGACGATAGAAAGGGCTTGAATGAAATGCTGAAGTATATGAGAAAAGGGGATACTATCTTGACCTATAAAAATGATAGGGTATTCCGTTCCCTAAAAAACATGGTACAACTTATCGACCGGTTCAATGAATCTGGAGTGCATTTTAAAAGTCTTAGCGAACCCGAATTCAATACTAATTCCGCCAACGGTAAATTTTTACTTCAAATTTTTGCGGCTGTTGCCGAATTCGAGCGTAATCTTATAAGTGAGAGAACAAAAGTTGGCTTGAACAATGCCCGTAAACGTAATAAGCTTTTGGGTAGGCCTACTGGATCAAATCAGGAAACTATCGAAAAATACCATTATGCCAAGCATCTTTACGACCATATGGATGTAGCGATTGGTATTGCATGTATCAAGGCTAAAATAAGTAAAAGTTCATTTTATAGGGTGGAAAGGCAACTTTCAAAATGAAAGATCAATAAGCAATGTTCCCTGGATTTTTAAAATCAGTCCAAAGCTAAAACAAAGTTTAATGGTCAAAATGGTTGTCAAATTTTAGGATTTCGTAATGTAGGTGGCATCCCCATCTTAATTCCGAATTGCCTACAATTCCAATAATTTCACTGTGACTGATAGGTAATTAAGTGGTCACTTGGGCTCGAACTAGGACAACTTGGTAATTAGTCACTTTTTTCTAAAAAAATTTATTCACATTAAATCATCCAGAAATAATTCCAGTTCAATTGTTGTACCTATGTTGTACCTGGGCAATAAAAAAGGCCTCAACATTTCTGTCAAGGCCTTTAAGTACTCGAGGTGGGAATCGAACCCACACTCCGAAGAACTGGATTTTGAATCCAGCGCGTCTACCAGTTCCGCCACTCGAGCAAATTTCAATTTTCTCAGCTGTTTTTTATAACCTCTGATTCATTTGAGACTGCAAAACTAAAAAATATTTTCTTTATATCACCAAAAAAATAACAACATTTATACTTTAGCAACCCAAATTAATTTCTAAATTTGCACCTCCTTATGAAAAGGAGTTCCAATAAACTAATAAACAATACATTAACAATGCCATATCAAGTACCGGAGCCTAAAATTTTTACCTGTACCCAAAGTACCAAGCTATCCGAAAAAATAGCGGAACACTTTGGTTCCAATTTAGGCAATGTTATTTTTTCCAGATACAGCGATGGAGAGTTTCAGCCATCATTTGAGGAATCTATACGTGGTATGCGTGTATTTATTATTGGTTCTACGAATCCTGGTCCTGAAAACTTAATGGAAATGTTGTTGATGTTGGATGCTGCAAAAAGGGCGTCTGCAAGGCACATAACTGCAGTAATGCCTTATTTTGGCTGGGCCAGACAGGATAGAAAAGACAAGCCTAGGGTTCCGATAGCTGCCAAATTGGTAGCCAAAATGTTGGAGGCAGCAGGTGCTACCCGCATTATTACAATGGACCTGCATGCCGATCAAATACAAGGCTTTTTTGAAAAGCCGGTAGACCATTTATTTGCGTCCACTTTGTTTTTACCCTATTTGGACAGTCTTAACCTTAAAGACCTAACCATAGCCTCACCGGATATGGGTGGATCCAAAAGGGCCTATGCCTATTCTAAGGCGCTTGGTTGCGATGTTGTTATTTGTTACAAACAAAGGGCACAGGCCAATGTAATTTCGCATATGGAACTTATTGGTGATGTAGAGGGGAAAAATGTAGTTTTGGTTGATGACATGGTCGATACGGCCGGAACTTTGACCAAAGCGGCAGATTTAATGATGGCCAGGGGAGCTGTAAGTGTAAGGGCAATTACCACACATGCACTACTATCAGGCGATGCATATGAGAAAATTGAAAAGTCAAAATTATCGGAACTTATTGTAACCGATTCCATTCCATTAAAAAAGGAAAGCAAAAAAATAAGGGTAATAAGCTGTGCCGAATTGTTTGCCGATGTAATGCACAGGGTACATCACAATACTTCAATTAGTTCCAAGTTTCTAATGTAGAAGTATATTATAAGAAAGTAATTTAATTAATATTTAATAAATACAATGAAGTCAATTACAATTAAAGGATCAGAAAGAGAAAGCGTGGGCAAAAAAGCAACAAAGGCCTTACGTAATGCTGGAAAGGTTCCTTGCGTTATTTACGGAGGGGAAAAACCATTACACTTTGCAGCAGAAGAACTATCGTTCAAGGATTTAGTGTACACTCCAAACGCACACACTGTTGTGGTTGATTTGGAAGATGGTAAAAAGTACGATGCGGTAATGCAGGATATTCAATTTCACCCTGTAACCGATAGTATTTTACATGTAGACTTTTATCAGTTGTTCAAGGATAAAGAAGTTACTATGGACATTCCAGTAAGGTTGTTGGGTAACTCTCCAGGGGTTAGAAATGGTGGTAGATTATTGTTCAGAAAAAGAAAGCTTGCTATTAAGGCATTGCCAGACAATTTGCCAGATTTCTTTGATGTGGATATCTCTAAATTGAAAATCGGAGGAAATATTTCCGTATCTACATTGTTGAAAGATGAGTTTACTATCCTTCACCCAGAAAACACTGTGGTTGTTCAGGTTAAAGCTGCACGTAATGCAGTCTTGACAGATGAAGAGGATGAAGAAGGAGAAGAAGGAGCAGAAGCTGCTGCAGAAGCACCAGCTGAAGGCGGTAACGAATAGATTTTATCTAAAATAAGTGTAAAAGCATCCCGTATCTGCGGGATGCTTTTGTATTTTTATCAATTTCAAAATTAGTGCTATGTTCCAGTTTTTAGAATCTTTTTTTAAATTGAAGGGGACATGGTTGGATGAAAAAGACGCCATGAAGAAATTTTTAGTTGTAGGACTGGGTAATATTGGGGAGGAATACGTTGAAACCCGTCATAATATTGGTTTTAAAATATTGGATTCCCTATCCACAGAGGAAGATTTTACCTTTGAAACGGCAAAGTTGGGAGATGTGGGCACTTTTAAGGTCAAGGGTAGAAGTATATTATGTCTTAAACCATCTACCTATATGAACAGAAGTGGAAAAGCTGTAAAATATTGGATGGACAAGGAGAATATCCCTCTTGAAAATGTGCTTATCATCACAGATGATATTAATCTTTCTTTCGGAACCATCCGTTTAAAGACCAAAGGAAGTGATGGAGGCCATAATGGATTGAAGGATGTTCAGCAGTATCTTCTTACTACCAATTACAATAGATTGAGATTTGGCGTTGGATCCGATTTTGGAAAAGGCAAACAAATAGATTATGTCTTGGGAGAATGGAACCAAGAGGAAAAGGAAGCCTTGGTTGAACGATATGAAAGAGTCAATGCCCTTATCCGTTCATTTGTGCTTTCTGGTGTAAATAGGACAATGAACGAATACAACGGAACCTAACAGCTGTTAGCGTACTTTAAACTCGGAAATGCTATTTGTAGCGGTGTTTCCTTCCCTATCCATGGTAATTATTCTCCAGTAATAAACGGTGTTGGCTTCAACACTTACCTTTAGATCGGATTTCCCGGACGTTAGTGTGCTTATTAGAGTAGTTGGTGGGCTTTCGGTTGAAAAGTATACCTGGTATCCTTCCAGATCATTATCCACATCTGCGCCCTCCCATTCCAAACGAACCTCATTATTGATATCCCTGGCTATGTTCGCTCCTGTTTTGGGAGATATAACCTCTGCGGGAAAAGGTGCATGGGTGGTTTCTACACCCGCATTAAAAAACCGCCATGTTTCACTACGTGCCGTTTCCGAAACTTTGGTGTTTTTGGAAACTACCAACCAAGAATATGGGGCTCCCCTTTCAATATTCAAATTTGCCGAAGTGCCGCTAACCACAATGGTTTGTGTAGTGTTGGTATTCAAATTGGTAGCCCTTAATTCATAGGATTCCGTGTGGTCCGATGTTTGCCATCTAAATTGTACCGTAGAATTGTTGGTTCCAGTTACGTTTATGCCGGTTGTGCATTCCGAGTTTTTTTGCGGAAAGACCAGCTGGGCGGACAAGGGTGGTTTGGGAGAGTCTTTCCCTCCGCATCCCACTAGGGCCAAAAAACATAAAATTATGGCTATTGGTTTCATCCGTTTATTTTTTTACTACCTTAAAATTACTATTTATACCTTCTCCCTTTACCTTAAGGATATAGATACCCGAGGGCAAGCCAGTAAAATTAATTCTAATTTCATTACTATTCAGGGTATAATCCTTATGGCTTATCAATTGCCCTGCATAATTAAAAATTTGGGCATTTACGGTATCCGGTCCATTATTGATTAAAATATTGACTTCCTCCTCAAAGGGGTTGGGGAACACCAAAGGTTCGTCCATGAGGAACAATTGTTCTTCGAAGACACCTTGACATGGCAGATTGGTCGACACCTTAATTTGATTGGAACCTTGTTTAAGGTCCAATGTAAGGCTGGAAGATTTGGTTTGCGTAACAATACCATTTAACTCAACATTGTACAAATCACCACCTTCCAGGTTCAATATGGCCTGGTTCCCCGAGGCGGTGAGCTTGGAAGTAACGGTTAAAGGTGGAGGTTCTGTAATGATGGCTTTAAAACAATAGGGTTCGTATACCTTGTCATCTTCCGTTCCAATAATACATATTTCATAAGTACCGGCCGCAAGGCCTTCTTTAAATAAGAAATTGGTAAAATTATTGCTCTCATTTATTCCATTACCGATAAGTGTAAGGTCGTAGTCCATATTGATGCCGGCTACGATACGTATAGAACCATTATTTTGATTGCTACAGGATTCACTGTTGATTTCCACTTCAAAATTATCCGCAGGCAAAATATAAACGGCACATCCGTTTAAATCCACCGTAGCCCCCATGGGCGTGTTTAGGCATAGATCGTCGCCATCATCAAAAACACCATCTTTATCCTCATCTGCCCTAAAGGTGCCTTCTACACAAATATCCATAGAAAACCCATTTAAGGATCCTCCATCCGAGGCCGCAATGTCCTTGACCTCCAATATCCAATCCCCATAGGTAGATTCCCCGTTAAAAGCTGTCAAAGAGCCTAAGGGCCTTACGGTGCCCTGTATGGCCGGAGTTGTTCCGCATATGAATCCTTCTGCGCTATCATCAAATGTCGCCAGTATATCCTGATTTCCTCCACAGGAATTGGATACGAGAATTACCCGAGTGCCGGCAGGGGATATAAGGGTTACTTCCAGATCGGCAAGAAAGGAATGGGTCAGATCCAAATTAACATTTATATCGGCCACAGGCAGGTCGTTCAAAAGGGTAATGGTGGAAGTTATTGTGGGTGCCCCGGTTGTTGATATGGTAATGGGCAAATCTTTGGCTGATTCCAAAGTACAGTTTAGTTCCAAGGTAGTAAAGCTAAAGGCCGGGCCAAAGGTTCCCTCTCCACAGCTATTTTTGGGTTTAACGTGCCAATAATAAGTGGTTTCCTCTGCGAGATCGGTGGCTAAATAGTAGTTGAAAATAACAGTGGCCGAATCAATAATATTGGTGAAGGCTGCGTCATCGGCAATCTCAACATCATAGGAGGTATAAGAGGAATTGGATTCCCATTCCAATTGTGATGTTATACGTGCACTTGTAGAGCCATTGGTGGGCAATTGCAGGACCACATCCGTAAATGCAGTTTCCAATATTTTCACATCTATTACAACTTCCTTGGTGGCATTTTCTGAAGTGGCCACTATGCTTATGGGGTAATTGCCGGGAGTTACCAAATCCGTATTGGAAAAGGTAATATTCACCAGAGTGTCGTTCACTATGGTGGAGGTAGGCGAAAAATCGACCGTCAATCCTGGGGGCATACCAGTGGCAGAAAAGGTGGCCTCCTCGGAAAAACCATTATATGTTTGGTAGTTGAAGGGCACAATTAAATCATTTCCTTGGCAAACTTCATGCTGCAATTGGGCGAAGTTCAATACTATATCTGATGGTGTTATCGTAAAATTGGAAGCGTTTACCGCTAAGAAGATATTGTCGTGTGCGCTGACCATTATTCGGCCTGTAGGAGTGGCAAATCCTGGGATCAATATGTCCTGTTGTCCGTCATTGGGTACGCTATCCGCTAATTTTATGGGAAAGGAAGCGCCTCCATTGGCGGAAAAATAGATGTCTACTTTTTGAGCGTTTACCGGACCCTGATTTGTTTTTGCTACATCCCAGACAACTTCTTGTCGAGTACCTGCCGTATAAATCTCATTGGTGGATTGTGACGTTATCACAAAGGGCCCTGCATTGTCTATGACCATAACTTTGACCAAGTCCGATGTAACCTGTCCTCCACCAAGGGAATTGTCCCTGACAGTTAGGGCAAAGTCCAGTTCACGTTCTACAGCGGAAACGGTTTCCCAAGTGGTATTTACATTGGGATTGGTTTGGGTAAGATTGCCCGATACGATGCTGCTTAGCCTGGGAAAATATCTGGTTGGTGTTACCGTTGGCTTTAGGGATCTAAAATTGGCTCCACTGAGATTTGTTGGCCCAAAGGTATTATGGGTTACTATGCCGTCATTTATTTGTTCCCAATTGTATGTAAGTATATCATCTTCATCCAAATCCGTTGCATTCCCTTTAAGCCTAAAGGCAGTAGATTTTGGAATGGTAAAGTTGCCGGTGGGCACTATTTCGGGTGGATTGTTGAGTAAGGAGATTTCCTGGGCACAACTCGTAGTTTTTATATATTCCAATATCTGAAAGATGCTGTAGTAATGAAAATAGTCATCTCCATTCAAGGCCACATTATTATTGCCGGAAATACCTGCATATCCCATAATTGTTGTACCGCTTCCTGGTTCGGCCTGTACCAGAGTTCCTTCGGATTCAAAGGACCAGGTGTGGTTGGCGCCAAACTGATGTCCCATTTCATGTGCTACAAAATCCAGGTCAAAAATGTCCCCTTGAGGAATTAAGGCAGAGGAATAGGCGCTCCCTTTTCTGGAATCTATACAAACAGAGGCAATAAATCCGGCATTCCCTCCATTTTCGTCCTTTTGAAACAAATGGCCTACATCGTAGTTATCAGCACCAATAACCGTCGTTAAGGTATTTTGTACTTCAGAATTAAGATTAGTTCCATAAGGATCAGTGTCCTTGTCCGTGTAGATTACCTGATCGGTATTGGCAACAATCTCTAAACTAATTCCCAAATCGGTTTCAAATATTTCATTTACCCGTGTAATGGTAGCATTTATGGCCGCTAGGGCATCCGGAACGGTTCCGCCGTGGAACTCGGTATACTCTCCTGTAGCCGAGATGGCCACCCTGAATTTTCTTAATACTTGGCCATCTACCAATTTTAAAGCGGAGGGTCCTTTGTCCTTTTCGATAATGGAAGTTGTCTCGCAAATGAAATTGGTGTTCATCATATAGGTGTCTTTCCTATTGTACACTATATATTCATTTTCGGAATCCGATACTTTTTGCATGTAGGTGGCATTTTTGCTTTCACCGTACACGATCATGCTTTGTATGCCGTTTTGGGAAACACTAAATCTTACCCTGTCCTTTTCATTCTTTAAACCTCTACCGACATATGACTTTATCTGGGGGTATTTCTTGGAAAGTTCTGGAGAAAGTACGGAAGCTTCTTGAACAACGAATGGTATCAAGTCCCCGTCTTCGTCTGGAAAACTCACTATTTTTGAAGACTTTTGGATTTTCGTCGCCTTTAGTTCATTGACAAAAACATCTTTTTTCAAAGAAAAAGTAAGGCCGTGATTTATCTCCAAATTCTCCGATTGCCTTTGGGACTTCTTGCTCCTAGAATCGGTTTTTTGCCAATAATTAGCTTGCCCAAATCCGCAATAGCAAAGAAAAAATATGGATATTGAAAAAACAAGACGTAATTTTACAACCATCAAGCGGGTTTTTGTACAAACTCAAAGATAAGTTTTTTTATTATTCGAATTTGTGATAACAGTTCAAAGCATCTCCAATTACGATAAAGCGCACCCTACTGCCATTACTATTGGCACTTTTGATGGTGTGCATATTGGTCACCGTAAAATATTGGAACGTCTCATAAATAATGCCAAAGTACTGGAGTTGAAATCTACGGTACTTACTTTTTTCCCACATCCCAGGATGGTGCTACAAAAAGATGTCTCTATCAAACTTTTAAATACCATTGATGAGAAGATCAAAATTTTGGAGGAATTAGGAATCGATTATTTAATTGTACATCCTTTTACCAAAGAGTTTTCCCGCTTATCGGCAACACAGTTCGTTAGGGATATATTGGTCAATGATTTAAAGACCAAAAAAATTATTATAGGTTACGACCATAGGTTTGGCAGAAATAGGAATGCCAACATAAATGATCTAATGGCATTTGGAAATGCGTTGGACTTTGAGGTGGAAGAGATATCCGCCCAAGAAGTGGATGATGTTTCCGTTAGTTCCACCAAAATCAGGAAAGCCTTGGAAGAGGGGGACATGAAAACGGCCAATATGTATTTGGGATATAATTATATGCTAACAGGGAGCATTGTAAAAGGAAAAGGAATAGGTAGAAAATTAAACTTTCCAACTGCCAATTTATCCATTCCGGAGGAATACAAGCTAATTCCCAAGAACGGGGTCTATGTGGTGAGCAGTGTAATAGAGGACAAAACGGTATTTGGAATGATGAATATCGGTTTTAATCCTACGGTGGAGGGCAAGACAAAAAGCATAGAAATTAATTTCTTCGATTTTGATCAGGATCTTTATGGAAAAAAAATTCAGATCGACATTATTGATCGTTTAAGGGATGAGAAAAAGTTCAATTCCTTGGAAGGCCTACAGGCGCAATTGAAAAAAGATCGGGAGACCTCCCTTTCCATAATTTCCAAGTAAATGTTGGATCGGTTTCTTTTTAAGCAAATCGATAATAGTCCGCTTCTAATTTTCAGGGTATTTTTTGGCATTTTGGTAAGCCTGGAATGCTATGGGGCCATTGCCACGGGTTGGGTCAGGAAAAATCTGATAGATCCGGAATTTACCTTTAATTTTATTGGTTTCGACTGGTTGCAGCCATTGCCCGGAATAGGCATGTATTTGTATTTTATTGCAATGGGCACCCTGGGGATTTGTATAGCGCTGGGTTATAGGTACCGATTTAGCGCTGCGGCCTTTGCCCTGCTCTGGACCGGCGTTTATCTTATGCAAAAAACAGCCTACAATAATCATTATTACCTGCTGGTATTGATTGCGCTGATAATGACTTTTTTACCGGCAAACAGGGATTATTCTCTGGATGCCAAGAGAAACCCTTCCATAAAGGCCAATCACATGTCCGCCTATATCAAATGGGCAATTGTTTTTCAGTTGTTCATTGTCTACACTTATGCCTCCTTGGCCAAGATGTATGGTGATTGGTTGGATTTCAGTATTATAGAGATTCTGTTTAAAAATAAAAAGTCCTATCCCATCATTGGAGGCCTTCTTCAGGAACCTTTGGTACATAGGGTAGTTGGTGTTTCGGGTATTCTTTTCGATTTTTTTATTGTACCAGCTCTCTTGTGGAAACCGACCCGTAAATGGGCTTTTTTTGCTTCCATATTCTTTCATTTGTTCAATTCCATAGTCTTTCAAATCGGAATTTTTCCTTATTTGGCATTGGCGTTTACGGTATTCTTTTTTGAACCGGAAACCATCCGGAAATTGTTTTTTAAAAAGAAGGCACCCTACCAAGGAGGTGCCATTATTGTTCCGCCCCAAAGAGAATTGGTTTTGGGAATTTTGTCCCTTTATTTTTTGATCCAATTGGCCCTGCCGATCCGTCATTATTTTATAAAGGACGATGTGTTATGGACAGAAGAGGGGCATAGGTTGAGTTGGAGAATGATGTTGCGGAGTAGGACCGGAATTACTACTTTTAGAATAGTGAACCATACCAACGGGAATTCGTATCTGGTAAATTTGGACGATTATTTAACAAGGGGACAGAAAAGTAAAATTAAATCCTATCCGGATTTTATGTGGCAGTTTGCCCAACGCTTAAAACGGGAATACAATGAAAAAGGGGAGGACATCTCGGTTTTTGTAAATTCCAGGGTGAGTGTAAATGGAAAACCGTATCAAGAATTTATAGACCCAAAAATAGACCTTGGCAATGTGTCCTGGAACTATTTTGGGCATAACGATTGGATTTTGCCTTCCCCATCCAAAAATTAGTGGAATAGGATTGCCCTATGGCTTTCTAAAATGGTTTGGCCCTATGGCAAAGTTGCAGGGGCATGCCCCATGGGTCACGAAGCATTACCAAATGGCTGCCGTCTTCCTTTGTTATTTCCTCAACAAAACTGGCTCCTTTATCCAATAGCCTTATCTTATCTTTTTCGGCATTTTTGGACACAAATGCCATATGAAAAGTTAGAGGATGCTTTGTTTTGAAATCTGTAATTTCTTCATCAGGTCTATGGTAAAGTTCTAGGATTACACGTCCCGTTGAATCTTCCAAAAAGGTCATAAAAGGAGCTTCAGTTTGTTCAAAAACTACTTTTAATCCCACATTGGCAACATACCATTCCTTAATGTCCTTGATGTTTTTTACGTTCAAGGCGATGTGTTCAAAAACCATGAAATTTAATTTTGCTAGCTATATCTAGCCTAAATTTATGCCGAAAATCCGAAGATTAGGTTAAATTTGCACGATAAAAATCAAAAAAATGTTGCAGTTACAGGCTATCCGTGAGGATAAGGAACAAATTGTCGAAGCTTTAAAAAAGCGTAATATTGATGCCCTTCCACTTATTGAAAGCGTACTTCAATTGGATGAAAAACGACGGTCCCTGCAGACACGCCTGGATAATACACTTGCGGAATCCAATAGTATTTCAAAGGAAATAGGCCAACTTTATAAAAGCGGTAAGGCCGCGGAAGCCAACGTTTTAAAGGAAAGAACCGGTAGTTTGAAGGAGGAGTCCAAGGAATTGAACGAGGCCTTGACCGAAACTGCAACCGAACTACAAAATTTACTGTACCAAATTCCAAATGTTCCACATACATCAGTACCTGCCGGTAGCACTGAGGAGGATAATGAAGAGGTGTTCAGGGAAGGGGATATCCCAACCTTAAAAGAGGGTGCGCTGCCACATTGGGAATTGGCAAAGAAATATGATATTATTGATTTTGAACTGGGAGTAAAGATTGCTGGCGCCGGATTTCCGGTGTACAAGGGAAAAGGTGCCCGATTGCAAAGAGCCCTTATTTCTTACTTTTTGGATAGGAATGCCGCTGCTGGATATAATGAAATTCAAGTGCCCCATTTGGTAAATGAGGCATCAGGTTATGGTACGGGCCAGTTGCCCGATAAAGAAGGACAAATGTATCACGTAGGTGAGGACGATCTTTATCTGATTCCAACGGCCGAGGTGCCGGTAACCAATATTTTTAGGGATGTTATTCTAAACGAGGCCGATTTTCCCATTACCCACACGGCATATACTCCTTGTTTTAGGAGGGAGGCCGGGAGTTACGGTGCCCATGTGCGCGGACTGAACCGCTTGCATCAATTTGACAAGGTAGAAATTGTACGGGTGGAGCATCCCGCTAAATCATACGAAGCCTTGGATGGTATGGTAGAGCATGTGAAAAATATACTTAGGGAACTAAAATTGCCCTACAGGATCTTGCGTCTTTGTGGAGGGGATTTGGGCTTTACTTCTGCCCTTACCTATGATTTTGAGGTCTTTTCAACGGCCCAAGATCGCTGGTTGGAAATTAGTTCGGTCTCCAATTTTGAAACCTTCCAGGCCAATAGATTAAAATTGCGCTATAAGGACGAAAATGGAAAAAGTCAATTGGCACATACCTTAAATGGTAGCTCATTGGCCTTGCCCAGGGTATTGGCCGGAATATTGGAAAATTATCAGACAGAGGATGGAATCCAAATTCCTGAAGTCCTTATACCTTATACCGGTTTTGATAAAATCGGCTAATATTAACGGGACTAAAATTTGTATTTAAAGCCTAGGAGATAGTTCTCATCACTGCTGTTAAAGGTGATCTCCATATGTTCCTTTTGATATGGGGTAGTGAAAATATAGGAGCTACCAACCCCTATTATGGCTCCTGCCAAAACATCCCAACCATCGTGTTTATCGGCCTGTATCCTGGAATAACCGGTAAAACCGGCCAGCGCATAGGCTGCAGCACCATATTTCCAACCATAGCGTTTTTGGATGAAAGCTGCACTTTGAAAAGTGATGGAGGTATGGCCTGAGGGAAAGGAGGAATTATTGCTTAAATCCGGTCTGGGCTTATCTATGGCTGTTTTTAGACCAATGGTCAGTGCCTGGTTCAGGAGGAAGCCCTTGGTAAATTGCCATGCTCCCTTTTGATCTCCGATGATTATAGAAGAGCCCAAGGCCGTGGCGGGCATGGTAAATATTAAAACATCCCCCAATGTAGTAATTGTTTTGTCCTGGGCCTTCAGCAAAGTGCTGAATAGTATTGCCAGCAAAAATAACAGGGTTTTGAAATGGTGATGGAGTTTTAATATTCCCCGACTTAAGTTGGAAGCCATGTTTTATGAGCGTTAAAAAGAATGGGATTTTCTGGGCATACCAAATAACCGAATTAAATGAATGAATCTAAGGATAAACTAAAGCCGGAGTTCAATGTTCTTAGGGGCAAGAATGTCCAAGGATTTTTCCAATATGGAAATATTAATATGTTTGTCTTCCATTTTGTGGAATTCCCCATCTATTTGCGAATCCAAAAATAACCCGTCATTCCTGTAAATTTGTAATGTTTTGGTTTGATAGGTTTTGATCTCCTTTAGCCAATGGTACTTACGGACCAACATTAATGCGCCGAACAACAACATTTTTAATTTACTTAGTTCGGGAACTATTAGTACGTCCAACTGGCCATCCATTAAAGAGGCTTTAGGGGTTAAACTAATGTTGAATCCCAGTTCATTGGAGTTGGAAACGAATACTAAAAATGGGTTATATATGGTATGGTCCTCATCTATGGATATTCTTACTTCCCGTCCTTTTTTAAACTCGTTAAAGGATCTAAGCGAGGCCTTTAGGTACCCAATAAGGGTTCTCTTTTTTAAAGCTTCATAGTTTTTTATGACATTGGCATCGAAACCCATTCCCGTATTACTGAAAAAATAGGATTCATTTACTTTTCCAACATCTATAGTTACTATATCGTTCTTTTTAATTATTTCAATAGCTTTTTCAATTATTGAGGGAATCATAAGATTGGAAGCCAGTCCGTTTCCCGATCCTATAGGAATAATTCCCAGCATTATATTTGTGCCAACCAGACAAGAGGCAACCTCATTGATGGTACCGTCCCCTCCACAAGCTACAATGGTTTGGGCACCTTCTTTGATGGAATCTTTGGTAAGTGAAATAGCCTGTTTTTTATATTTGGAGTATTTAACGGAAAGGAGATATTCAGTTTCCTTAAAGTAAGATCTAAGGAATTCCTTTTCCAAAAAATTGTTACCGGAACCGGCTTTTGGATTGATTATAAAATGAATATTTCTCAAAATATTTATTGCTGTGTCTTTAGCCCGTTGTGGGCGTACAAATAATTGGCTGCCTGGTAAAATGCTATGGTGGTGTCCAAATAATTTTTGTCTGTAGGAATTAGGGTTAGGTTATTATTGGTGGAATTCCATTCGTAAAAGTTAAACTTCTTTTGATCTCCCAAAACCATTACTTTATTTCCTTTTAAAAGGCCCAATTTCCTGTAATTGCCAATAAACGCCCTTTCGTCCTCCTGTTTCATGGTAAAGATATTTTTTCCGAACAAATTACTGGTGTAATCCCAGTTTAATAACGAAAATACAGTGGGAAACATATCTATTTGGGAACAAAGCTTATTTATTTTTTGCGGTGCAGTATCCTGAAGATTGCAAATCATGGCCGGGATGTGGTAATTGTTGATATCCAGTTCCCCTCTTCCGGCACTGCTGGCACAATGATCGCTCATAATAACCAGAACAGTGTTCTTAAACCATGGCCTTGTCTTGGCAATTTTCAAGAATTGGGCTATAGCGTAATCGGTATACTTTACTGCCCCTTGTCTGCTGGTCCCAGATGGGATATCTATTGAACCTTCAGGATAAGTGTAGGGTTTGTGATTGGAGGTGGTCATCACAAAATCGAAAAAGGGTTTGTTGTTTTCGTGGGCCATATCGGCTTCCTTTATCACCTTTCTATAAATGTCCTCATCACATACGCCCCAAGCATTTTCAAATGTTACTTCGTCATCCTCAATGTTGGTTCTTGTGGTTTTTATTTCCTTGTCCAGTAGAAAACCTCTGCCACGGTCTACGATATTAAATCCGTTGCCACCAAAGTAGGTGTTCATATTATCGAAATAACCATCCCCCCCGTAAAAGAAATTACGGCTATACCCCATGTTTTTAAATACTTCCCCAATAGTAAATAGTCCGATATTGTCTGTTCTTTTCACAATACTTCTTCCCTGTGTAGGAGGAATGGATAGGGTTATGGCTTCCATACCACGGACTGTTCTTGTTCCAGTGGCATACAGATTGGTGAAAAATATGCCGTTAGATGCCAAACTGTCCAGGGTCGGGGTAATGTTGTAATCGCCACCAAGGGTGTTCAAATATTTGCCGCTCAAACTTTCTATACAAATGAAAATAATGTTCGGCTTAATGGACTTGGCTAATGAATCTGTATTTTGAATTGTTCTAAGTATGGAATGGTCTTTTGGTTTTAGGAAAGTTGCCTTTTCATTTTTGTAGGATGCTTTCACCAGATCAAAAGCCTTATCGGTATTTATAGTCTTATAAAAATCGTCGAAAGAAAGTTCGTTGTTCCTGAATGCGGCAAAAAAGGAATAGATTCCGGCCTTGGACAATTCGTTGTTGTACCTGTTGGCAAACTGTTCTGCCTGTTTATTCTTAATAAATAATCCAGAAATAATAGCAATAAATAGAACGGCAAAGAAGGGTAATAACTTGGCTTTAAAGGGGGTGGTGCTTTTAAATGTTTTGTTGAATGCCGCTTTTTTGTAGGTAATAAATATCAATACCCCAACTGCGATTAAAATCAGGCCGACCAAATAGGGGATGGGGTAGGATTCGTTTATGTTTTTGACCACCTCGTAGGAATAGACCAAATAATCTACCGCAATAAAATTGAACCTATTTTTAAATTCGTCCCAAAAAGTGATTTCTGCAAAGAACGAAAACAGGAATATTATTAGGCCTATGGTATAAGCAAAATAGGTGATTGATTTGTCTACGATACTTCCGTAAAATTTTTGGGGCATCAGCAGTAAATATAAAGAGTAGGGCAGAGCAAAGAAGGAAACAGTGCCTACATCGAATAAAAACCCGATAGCAAAGGTGGAGAGTAGTGTTGTGATCGAGGTGTCAATTTCCCCAAAGCTCCAAAATAAAAATACGGTCCTAACTAAGAAGGACAGTATTAGGAAAATGCAGATAAAGGTTTTTAGCAGTGCAAATCGGTCGGGGAAAAGTTTTTGCCACATTTTAAATGTATAATTATAAATCAATATTAGGATAACATTCTAAAGAAATTTTAAAGTATCAAGGACTTGGGTCTTTGTACTAATTAAAACTTATACTTCAATCCGGCCCTTATTATCTGCGTTTCAAAATAGTTTTCATACATAGCGGTAAAGCCGTCACTTACAACTTCTTGCCGCAGGCCAAAGGTGTTAAAAATGTCCGAGGCGGAGAGGGTAAACTCTCCATGGCCATCCCAAACTATTTTCTTTATACCGGCATCAATCGAGGATCGAGATAGTTGTTTGCCTTGTGGAATATTCTTGTCGGAGTAATATAGTCCCGTAAGCTGCAGAGCCCAATTGGCGGGCAAGGTAATTTCATTGTTAATTTTAAAATCGCCTGCATTATCCGATGATTTTTCAATATAAAATGGCCGTACATAAGGGAATAACAAAGTGCCGGTATAATTGTCTATGCTGTTTACATACCAATTTATACTTGCGGACAGTTTCCAATTTCTGGTAATATTCTGACTCATCAGTAATTCAATACCGGTATTGGTAGCATTACCTGTATTCTGATATATTTTGTTTACAATATCATAGTCAGGATTGGAATCGTCTATGCTAAAAATACGCATATATTGATCTTTTATCATTCTGTGATAAAGGGCAGAAAAAAGGGAACCGGTCCCCCAGCTGTATTTATGGGCCAGTTCAACGGCGTCCGTAAATTGTGGACGTAAATACGGATTGCCCACTTTTAAGAGTTCTGGATCATCGTATTTGGGAAAAATACGCAGTTCGGGTTCGCCTGGTCTGTCTACCCGTCTATTGTAAAACATGGATAGCCTATTGTAATCATTTAATTTATAGGTAAAACGCAAGCTGGGGAAAAGTTCAAAATAATTATAGGCGTCATTGTTCTGGTAATAGCTGTTTGCCGGGTCTATGTCATAAAATACATCGGTATGTTCTGCTCGCAGGCCTGCTTCTATGTCAAATTTTTCTTTCTCAAGCAAATAGTTGGTATAAAGGGCGTAGAGGTTTTCGCCCCAGTCGGAATAGGTACCCATATCGGGATATATAATACTATTGTTGCCTGGAGTTATAGTGTACTCCACCGGCAACCTTCTAATTCTTACTTTGGATCCCAATTCTATTTTCCCATGCTTTAGGGCTCTGGAGTAATCTGCCGATAGGCTTGTTGTGTGCTCAATTGCCAAAATATTGGTGGCATCCCGCCCGACCCTTATGGCGGAACTGTCGTTCAGGAAATAGCTTTCATCCTCCAGCCCTCTTGTGTATTGGGCATTTGCGCTAAGGGTGTGGCCTATCTTCGAAAATTTATGCTTGTAATTTACAGCCACATTTATATAACTTGTAACTTCTTCCTCCTGCCAATTGTAATACCTTTCCCGGCTATTGGTGTTCAAATTTATAAAGGCAACTTGTGAGGTGTCTATGTGCTTTTCACGGTCGTACATGCCCGAAACCGTAATGGCATCATTGTTATTTAATTCCCAGTCTATGCCCCCATTTATAATGGCGCGGAACTGCCTGCGGTTTTCCGGTACCTGCGAGATGGTATTTCTGCCGTCGTCATAGTGTCTCGTAGTAAATTCGTTATTTGGTAGGGCCTCTTGTAAAATAAATTCCGACAGTAAAAAATAGTTCAATTTATTACTCTTGTAATTGAAATTTAAGCTGGGAATAAGTTTGGGGTTAAAGGTGTAGGATCCAAGATCGGTTCTGGTATCTTCCTTCTTTTTGCCCAAAGCCCCTATGCCAAAGGAAAGTCCGGCATCGCCATTAAATCCGGTCTTTTTTTCCTTTTTATATATGATATTGACGATTCCTGCGAAACCGTTGGCATCGTATTTGGCCGATGGATTATTGATTATTTCTATTTTTTCAATATTGGCCGCGGGGATATTGCCCAATCCCTTCTGATTGCCAAATCCTGTGAGACTGGATTGTTTTCCGTCTATTAAAATAACGACCTTGTCACTTCCCCGAAGTATTACCTTTCCGTCCTGGTCAAAGGTTACCCCGGGCATAGTTTTCATGGCATCCAGTACAGAACCCCCGGATTGGGCAATATTATCGCTTAGATTAAAGGATTTTTTATTCAGTTCAGAATTGGTGGTGGCCTGTTTTCCCGTAACTTCTATTTCCTTCAACATTTCGGCGTCCGGGGATAATTCTATCCGTCCCAGATCGAAAACGGTGTTAAGGCCACTAGTCGTAATTTTTTGTGAGGTTGAGGCATATCCTATATAGGTAAAATAAATGGTGTAGGTTCCCACGGGGATATTTTCAATAAAAAACTTCCCATCATCTTCCGTTATACCTCCCGTTACCAAAGAATTGTCCGGAAATTGGGTAACAGCCACATTTGCAAATGGCATTGGTTCGTTGGTGGAGGCGTCTACCAATAGTCCGGTGATGCTTATGGATTTTTGGGCAGAAACAATAGAAAGGCTAAAGAGTATAAATACTAGTAAGAGGGAGGTATTCTTGTTCATTTTGGCAGTAAGAATTCAATTTTGAACGAAAAGTAGGGGAATAATCTAAAGAGAATTTAAAGCCAACCATTAAGTGCGGTTTATTCCCTTGCAGGCTTGGTGGGGCCAAAGTCTATTGAAAAACAGTGATGGTCGTTTATGTAGGTATAGGAAATGTTGTATCCGTAAAGGTCACATATCTTTTTTACAATGGCGAGACCCAGTCCGGTCGATTTTATTTCCTTGGTTTCCCTATAAAATCGTGTAAATAGATGTTGTGGATTGGTAATGGGCTTAAGGCCAAAATTGGACACGGAAAGAACCATGTCTTTCGCTTCTATGTTTATAGGTTTTTTATGGGCACTGTGTTTTATAGCATTGGAAATGATGTTGTTGCACAATATTTCCGCCAAATAAGGATCCATAGTGGCTATGATGTCGTTGGTTTTCCCGAAGGTTAAGCTAATGGTAGATATCTCATTAAAATTGGCAATGATCTGTGCTACTAAGTCCGTAATGTCAATATTCTCCCTGTGTGTAAATTGGAGGTTCTCCAACTTGGTCAACAATGCCAAGCGTTTATTTAATTGTGTTAAGCGCTGTATGTCTTTTTGTATGGACGCCAACTGGTTAAATTGTACCTCCGTTACCGTTTGGTCGTTAATTATATTTTCAATTTTGGCCTGTATAATGGCCAGAGGGGTCTGTAGTTCATGGGAAACATCCTCTGTATATTGCTTTAAGTTTTCATAATCGTCACGGACTTTGCCCGTTAATAAGGCAATCTCTTTGTTTAGTTCGGAAAACTCCAGGATTTCACTGTCCAATAGCTGAATCGGTTCCTTGGACAACAATGAAAACTTTTTCATTTGTTCCAAATTATGAAAGAACGGATTCCATATTTTCTTGTTACTGGATTTGTTAAGGTAGAATTGGAAAACAAAGACCAGGAATATTATGACTATATAGGAAAGAATTATGGCCCATAAAATTTGGTTGGTTTCCACAACAAGAACGCGTACAGATATCTTATACGATTTATTGTTGATTCTTTTATAGGTAGAGAGTTCCCGGAACAATTCCATTTCATCCTGGGAAGGATCGTAGATAACCGTATCCTTGGTAAAAGGTGTTTTTAATTCGTTTACCTCCTTAATCTCTATTATGGGGGCCAAGGAGCTGGGATGTTGCCCTGCCATTAGCGCACTTTCTATTCTTGCCTCTGCGGAAAATAATTCCTCTTCTACTTCCTGTTCAAGCAACCATCGTACATAAAAGAATAGTGCAATGGTACTAAGGACCATCAATAGCATGCTTGCCCAAAGAAATGATTTGGATGCTTTTCGCAATAGAGGTATTTTAATGTTCTTTTTGGCCAAGTCTTACTCTTCTGTAAATTTATAACCACTTCCGTAGGCGGTCTTTATGTATTTTGCTCCTTCAGACGTTAATTTTTTCCGTAGGTTGTTGATATGGACATATATAAAATCGAAATTATCGGCCAGATCACTATTGTCGCCCCAAAGATGTTCCGCAATAATTTCTTTGGATAGGACCCTATTCTTATTGGTAATAAAGAAAAGCAATAAATCGTATTCCTTTCTGGTCAAGGTCATGGGTTTGTCTTGGATATAGGCCGATTTTGCTCCGGTATCTACACGTATTTCATTAAATACGATGTTTTCGTCACCGCCAAATTTGCCCCTTCTCAAAACGGCTTTTATACGCGAATTAAGCTCTGCCAAATGAAAGGGCTTGGTTATATAATCATCTGCTCCCAAATCCAGTCCTTCAAGTTTGTCGCTCAAGGAATTATTGGCCGAAATAATGATTACACCCGCTTTTTTCTTCTCCTTTTTTAATTGCTTTAGGACTTCCAAACCACTTCCGGTAACCAAATTAATGTCCAGGATAATTATATCATAGTCGTATAGGGATACTTTGTAAATGGCCTCCTCATAGTTGGAAGCCCATTCGCAAACATTCCCATCCTTCTCCAAATAGGTGACAATGGATTGTTGTAGGGAAATTTCGTCCTCTGCAATTAATAGTTTCATCAAAAAAAATATATACAAAGTTACATCTTAAATCTAAGCTGAATTTAAAGTTGGGCCTACTTATAATTCTTTATATTGGACTTAACATCCACTTTGTACATTCTACGTATCTTTGAAAAAAAGAATCTTTGCGACTACTTATATTCATACTAATATTTTCTTGTTGCCAACTGCTGGTTTCCCAAGAAGATTTTTTGGCTAAACAGTATTTTGAGGATGGCGCCTTTGATAAGGCTTTGGTGTTCTATGAAAAGTTGGTCGCCAAAAATCCGATGCGGACAGATTATGGCGAAGGCCTGGTGGCCTGCTACCAACAATTGGAACAGTATGATAAGGCCCAGGAATTTTTGTTGAAGGCGGTGAACGAGCAAAATATTTATCCTACCATGCTCATAGAGCTGGGGTACAATTATGCGTTACAGGACCAACCGGAAAAGGCTACAGAGTATTACAATGCAGCGCTCCAAAAAATAAACGAGAACCCTAATTTTGGTTATGGTCTTGGTTATAGGTTTCAGAAATATGCCTTGTTGGATTATGCCATAAAGGCGTATTCCGTGGCAATGGAGCTAAATCCCAAATTGGATTATAATTTTCAAAAAGCTAGGATCTACGGGGAGCAGGGAAACATAGAGCAGATGTACGAATCCTATTTAAAATTAATAAGTGAAGGCAAGGCCTCACAGGCAAATGTACTTCGTAATATCAACGATTTTATCAGTTCGGAGGCCGAGAACCCAAATAACATTAAATTCAAAAAGGTATTGCTTCAGAATGCACAAAGAAGCCCGGATATCATATGGAACGAATTGTTGAGTTGGCTTTTTGTACAACAAAAACAATTTAAGAGTGCCTTTAACCAAGAAAAGGCCATTTATAAAAGAGGAGGAGAGACCTCTTTACAACGTTTGCAGGGATTGGGAAAACTGGCTATGGAGGAACAGGACATAGATACGGCAAAGGAAGTATTTATGTATATATCCGAAAATAGTGCGGACGCCGTAGTGGCCCTGGATGCCCAGTTAAATCTTATTGAAATAGATTTATTGGAAGCGGATGATAAGGTGTTGGACAAGGTCCAAAAGAAATTTGATGACTTATTGGGCGTTTACGGTTACGAAATGGAGACCTTGCAGCTACAGATAGCCTACGCCAAATTTTTAACCTTCAATAAGAATAACCCCGAGCCGGCTATAGGGATATTACGTCAAAGTTTGGAGCTGCCCCTAAATAATTATAGCAAATCCTATATTAAAAGTACTTTAGGCGATATTTTGGTCTATGACCGGCAGTTTAACCAGGCCTTGATCTATTTTTCCCAGATTCAGAAAGATTTAAAAAATGATGTCCTTGGTCAGGATGCCCGCTTTAAGGTGGCGCAAACTAGTTTTTACAAAGGGGATTTCGATTGGGCATTGACGCAATTAAAGATACTGAGAGGATCTACCTCACAATTGATTGCCAATGATGCCATGCAGTTAAGCCTATTGATATCCGATAACTCATTGGAAGATTCCACACAGACCGCATTAAAAAAATATGCCCGTGCCGATTTTTTGGCCTACCAAAATAAAAAGAAGGATGCAGTGGACCTGTTGGAAGATATTCTCCAAAATCATAAAGGGGAAAAAATAGAGGATGAGGCACTTTTGAAACAGGCCGAAATTTTAATAGAATTAAAGGATTATGAAAAGGCCGAATTTAACTACCTTAAAATAGTGGAATTCTATGCCAATGATATTTTAGCCGATGATGCCAATTTTGCCCTGGCGGAACTGTATCGCAATATCCTGGATCAGCCGGAAAAGGCCAAGGCACATTATGAGAAAATTATCTATAACTATCAGGATAGTTACTTTTTTCCACTAGCAAGAAGAAATTTCAGGATGTTGAGGGGAGACAGTATTAATTAGTGTCCAATACCTTGGCCTGTCCATAAATGAATATAAATATTCCCTTTCGGGAAAGTAAAGAAATAGCATGTATATTTACAATGTTACCATGAATATTGAAGAATCGATCCAAGGACAGTGGTTGTCCTGGATGAAGGAGGTGCATATCCCTGAGATGTTGGAAACTGGTAAGTTTACCAGGGCCTTGATGACCAAAGTGCTGGTGGAAGAGCAGATGGGAGGAATTACATATTCCATACAATATACCACAGATTCCAAAGAAACCCTTCAAAAATATTACGACGAAGATGCAGAAAGACTGCGTAAAAAAGTGATGGAACTCTTTGCAGGTAAGTTTGTTGCCTTTAGGACAGAGTTGGCGATCATTAGCGAACATTAATTAAATACGCAGCGCCATGAGTAAAAAAGGGAAAAAGGCCTTTCAGACCAAGAAGGAAAAGTTCAATAGGCCTTGGCAGGAGGAAAGTCCGGTAAAAGCGAAAAAACATTTAGGGCAGCATTTTTTGAAAGATGAGGCCGTTGCCCAAAAAATCGGGGAAACCCTAAGGTTGAACGGATATCGCAATGTTTTGGAAATAGGGCCCGGTACCGGGGTGCTCACCAAGTATTTATTGGAAAAGGATATCGATTTGGTGGCTATGGATCTGGATGAGGAATCTATCATCTACCTTAACCACAGTTTCCCTTTGGAACACAATAAATTAATGCAGCGCAAGGGCGAGTTCAAGGTTTTGGAGGCCGATTTTTTAAAGTATGACCTATGGACCCTTTTTGGGGAAGAGCAGTTCGCCATTACCGGGAATTTCCCGTATAATATTTCCACTCAGATTGTTTTTAAGATGTTGGAATTTAAAGATCAGATTCCGGAATTCACCGGGATGTTCCAAAAAGAGGTGGCCGAAAGGATTTGTGAAAGGGAAGGGAGCAAGGCCTATGGGATACTTTCCGTTTTGGTACAGGCATTTTACGACGCGGAATATTTATTTACGGTTTCGCCCCAAGTTTTTGATCCGCCTCCCAAAGTGCAGTCGGGAGTGTTGCGACTTACCAGAAAAGAAAATTTCCATTTGGACGTGGATGAAAGGCTGTTCAGACAGGTGGTAAAGGCAGCGTTTAACCAGCGCAGAAAGACCATTCGTAACAGTTTAAAAACATTCAATCTTTCCGATGTTCTCAAAGAAGATGCTATATTTGGCCTGCGTCCGGAGCAATTGAGTGTTGCGGACTTCATTTCGTTGACACAGAAGATAGCAAATGATACCATTTAAACTCACCGAGGAATATTTAGCTGAAATAGAACAGCTAATAGACAACCAGCAGGACGGACAATTGTCCGTATTGTTGGCTGAGGTGCATTATGCGGATGTGGCGGAGATTATCAACGAATTGGACGAGGACCATGCCACCTATCTAATTAAACTTCTGGACAGCGAAAAAACATCGGAAACCCTTACGGAGTTGGATGTAGATGTTAGGGAGGCCATCCTTGCCAATCTTTCCGCCAAGGAAATTGCAGGGGAATTGGACGAGTTGGATACGGATGATGCTGCGGATATCATAGGGGAACTCCCTAAAAATATGGTCCAAGAAGTTATCTCCGAATTGGAAGATAGGGAGCATGCCAAGCATATTGTGGATCTGTTGCGCTATGATGAAAATTCTGCAGGTGGACTTATGGCCAAAGAGCTGGTAAAGGTCAATGAGAATTGGAACGTACTTACCTGCGTAAAGGAAATGAGGGCGCAAGCGGAAAATGTTACCAGGGTTCACTCTATTTATGTGGTAGATGATGAAGGTAAACTTAAGGGGCGACTTTCCCTAAAGGATTTGCTTACCACCTCCACCAAGACCCATATCAGTGAAGTATATATTCCCAAGGTAGATGCCGTTAACGTAAATGAAAAACCAGAGGAAGTTGCCAAAATCATGTCCAAATACGATTTGGAAGCCATCCCAGTGGTCGATGAAATTGGAAGACTGGTTGGCCGTATTACCATAGACGATATTGTGGATGTTATTAGGGAAGAGGCAGAAAAGGATTATCAATTGGCGGCCGGTATTTCCCAGGATGTGGAGGCAGATGACAGTATTTGGGACCTGACCCGTGCAAGATTGCCCTGGTTGTTTCTAGGCCTTTTGGGAGGTGTTGGGGCTGCGGCCATCATGGGGGGATTCGAGACACTAATGAGCGATTATGGAGTACTATTCTTTTTCACCCCGCTAATAGCTGCAATGGCCGGTAATGTTGGGGTGCAATCCAGCGCTATAATGGTGCAGGGATTGGCCAATGATGATCTAAAAGGGAGTATTGGTGGGAGACTTATAAAGGAAATGTTATTGGCCTTGCTAAATGGGACCGTTTTGGCATCTATACTATTATTCTTTACCTGGCTTTGGAAAGGTAGTTTTCTTACCTCCCTGGCCATTTCCATCTCCTTGATCACCGTAACCGTGGTGGCAGGGATTATAGGGACCTTTATACCGCTGTTTCTGCACAAAAGGGGCATAGATCCCGCCATAGCCACGGGACCGTTTATTACAACAAGCAATGATATTTTTGGGATTTTGATCTATTTTTCCATCGCCAAGGTTATTTTGGGCATTTAGGGCACTCCGCCTTCTTCGGCGGCGGCGGGCTTTCCGCGCTACATGGTAGCCGGCTGCAATCCCTAGTGCAAGATCTTGGTTTAATTTATAAAGCCTGTTTCCCGGTTACCAACCAATTGGCACAGATGACGTAAAGTTGGCGCAAAGATGACGTTACCACAAAACCTGATCCGATTTAGTTTTGTTTTAAATTATTAAAACACCAAGAATGAAAAATGGAAATTTAGCAAATAGGGTAAAGGAATTAAGAAAAAGAAATGGCTTGTCCCAAGAGGCACTGACTGAAAATTCAGGATTGAGTTTAAGAACAATTCAGCGCATTGAGAATGGAGAAACCCAACCGACCGGTGACACCCTCAAAAGAATTGCCAAGGCACTAAATATTACACCCAATGAACTAGTGGATTGGACAATTGTGGAAGACAAGGGTTTTTTGAAAGCCCTTAATTTGTCCGCACTTACTTTCCTGTTCTTTCCCTTACTTGGAATATTGGTGCCATTAATAATGTGGATTTCCAAAAAGGACAAATTAAAGGACCTCAATAAGATAGGCAGGGATATTATCAATTTTGAAATTACTTGGACAGTATTGCTTTTTCTTGGGTTTCTGTTAAATGCAGTTTACATGGCCTATTATTGGGAAACAAATGGAGTTGTTTCCGCAAGTAGCATACTTTCCAGTGTGAGGTTCAATATGTTCTTTCTAATTTTTATGTATTTGTTTAATCTCGTATTTGTAATTTTCAATACCGTCTTAATTGCCAGGGATAAAGAGGTCAGGTATTATCCCAGGATTAATTTCATAAGAAAATGATGAAGTTGTGGAGGGGATTGCTTTTTGTCCGGTTTCTTTTCACTCATACTTTGCTATGTCCAAATAAACACTTTCTAATTAGTGTTTTTGGAAACAAATAGATGTATTTTATGATTTGTCCCTGTATTTAAACCTGAAAATAGTCCGGTTTCATGTTTATATTAGCCCAGCGGTCGTGTATCTTTGCCATTTAATATTTAGTTTATGAAAGTTCTCCATTTAGATGTAAATCACCCACTGATCATTGAGCAGTTTAATGCCCTGGGGTTTCAAAATGATGAAGATTATACCTCCTCCAAGGAGGAAATTGAAAATAAAATAGGTGACTATGATGGTGTCATCATCAGAAGCAGGTTTACTATAGATGAGGCCTTTTTGGATAAGGCCGTCAACCTAAAGTTTATAGGTCGCTTGGGAGCCGGTTTGGAAAATATAGATACCGATCATGCCAGGCGACTGGGAATCTTTTTAGCTGCCGCCCCAGAGGGGAATCGGAATGCTGTTGGGGAACACGCCTTGGGAATGTTATTGTCTCTCTTCAATAAATTGAACAAGGCGGACCAGGAGGTAAGAAATGGAAAGTGGGACCGGGAAGGTAACCGTGGAATAGAATTGGATGGCAGAACCGTGGGGATTGTTGGTTATGGCAATATGGGCAAGGCCTTTGCCAAAAAGCTAAGGGGCTTTGATGTGGAAGTTATTTGTTACGATATTGTGGGGGGTGTAGGCGATGAAAACGCAAGGCAAGTAGGGATAATGGAATTAAAGCAAAAGGCAGAGGTACTTAGTCTTCATGTACCGCAGACAGACCTTACCAAAAATATGATCAATGCTGATTTTCTAAAAGATTTCAAGAATCCGCTTTGGTTGATCAATACCGCAAGGGGGAAATGTGTGGTAACAGAGGACCTTGTGGCCGCAATGAAAGAGGGCAAGGTGCTCGGAGCTGGTTTGGATGTACTGGAATATGAAAAAAAATCTTTTGAAGATATGTTTAGCGGGTCAGAATTGCCAGAGGCCTTTACCTATTTGATCAATGCCAATAATGTGCTTCTTACTCCCCACGTAGCAGGTTGGACCGTGGAGAGTAAAATAAAATTGGCACAGACGGTGGTAGACAAGATCAAGGGGAAATTCTGCTAAACACGGCCTGCAACCTCAGATTTTGATCTTTTAAGCCATAGGGTCATTTTGTTATTGTACTGGGCACTCGCCCTTCAAAGTTGAGATAATTAAAATAGAAGATCATGAAAAATAGAGTTACAGGACTGGGCGGATTTTTCTTTAAGACCAAAGACCCCAATGCAATTAAACAATGGTACAATAAACATCTCGGACTTAATACCGATCAATATGGCTGTACTTTTTGGTGGAAGGACAAGGAAGGGGAGGACTGCACTACCCAATGGAGCCCCATGAAAAAGGACACCAATTACTTTGAACCTAGCAATTCCCCTTTTATGATGAATTTCCGGGTAGAGAATTTGAAGGAACTGCTCAAAGTTTTAAAGGAAGAAGGGGTTACCGTTATTGGGGAAATTGAGGAGTACAATTACGGTAAATTCGGCTGGATTTTGGACCCTGATGGTAATAAGCTGGAGTTATGGGAACCCAATGATAAAGCGTTTCTTTGATTAAGAAATAATTATTACATTTAGTACTATTATTAATCAACTAAAATACAACCATGTCAGAAGAAAATAAAGATTTAGGAGATAAGGCCAAAGACGCTGCAAAAGGGGCCAAGGAATCTGCCAAAGAGTTTGCCAAAGAAGCTAAGGAATCGGCAAAGGAATTTGCGGATGATACCAAAGAGGCTGCCAAGGAATTTACCGAAGACACTAAGGAAGCTGCCAAGGATTTTAAAGAGGAAGCCAAGAAAACAGCCAGTGAATTTAAAGAAGGTCTGGCCAGTGCTGGAGGGGATAATAAAAAAATTCTGGCTGGGGTTCTTGCCATTGTCTTTGGGCAATTTGGGGTACATAAGTTTATCCTTGGGTATCAAAAAGAAGGTATCATCATGTTGGTAGCAGCCGTAATAGGCTATGCAACTATGTGTTTTATTATAGGGAGTTTTATTGTAATGGCCGTCGCTATTGTGGGTCTAATAGAAGGCATTATTTATCTTACCAAAAGCGATGAGGATTTTTACAATACCTATCAAGTGGGTAAGAAACCTTGGTTCTAAGAATAATATGAAGTCAGATTTTTATGGTCTGACTTTATTTTTATCAATATTAATCGTAATATTACGATAAATTGGAAAGGTAATCCAAGGGTCTGTATACAACTGAGGTTTGTTCTAAAAAGTATTTTCATGGAGATTCGGAAAATGAAAAATAGGGATTGGCCATCGGTAGCCCAAATATACCAGCAGGGAATGGATACTGGTTTTGCTACCTTCGAGAAAGTGGTCCCTTCCTTTGAGGTTTGGGATGCAGGTCATCTACAGATAGGAAGATTGGTGGCAGCCAAAGGGGATAGCATTTTGGGCTGGGCTGCTCTTTCCCCGGTATCAAGCCGATGTGTTTACGGTGGAGTGGCGGAAGTGAGTGTTTATATAGGACAGGGCAATAGAGGCCAAGGTGTAGGGAAAATGCTTATGCAGGAGTTGATTGTTGAAAGTGAAAAAGCAGGTTTATGGACCCTGCAATCGGGAATATTTCCGGAAAATGAGGGGAGTGTGGAATTACATCTAAAAATGGGATTCCGTTTTATAGGTAAAAGGGAGCGCGTAGGCAAACGGGACAATGTCTGGAAGGACAATCTTCTCTTTGAAAGAAGAAGTACTGTTGTAGGCGTGGATTAGTGCCTTGTGGCCGCTTTAAGATTGCCTCAGGGAGGAAATCCTAAGCGGGGTTGCCTTCATCCTGTTGCCCTTCGGCCAATTTTCTTTCCAATTCTGCCTGAAACTCTTCCATAACGGGCTTTACAGTGCTTTCAGGTAAGTCGGCTATTTTAATGTACATTAAACCATCCACCGAGTTATTGAACAAGGGATCTACGTTAAAGGCAACCACTTTGGCATTCTGTTTAATATATTTTTTGATCAATACGGGCAATCTTAAACTTCCAGGTTCCACTTCTTCAATAAGCCTGTCAAATTTGTTAAGATCTGCTTCGGTTTCATCAAAAATAAAGTCCTTGTCGGCATCATTTAGTTTAACCTTAAATTCTTTTTTGGGCCTAATGTATTGGGCTACATAGGGATCCCAATAATTACTTTTCATAAATTCTATCATCAAGGATTTTGAAAAGTTGGAAAACTGGTTGCTGATACTTACCCCTCCGATTAAAAATTTGTGGTCCGGGAATCGCAGGGTAGTATGCACAATGCCTTTCCATAAAAGGAATAATGGCATTGGTTTTTGTTGATACTCCTTGATGATGTAGGCCCTGCCCATTTCTATGGATTTGGACATCATACCGTACAGTTCTGGTTCAAATCTAAAAAGGTCTTGTAAGTAAAACCCATCTATTCCGTACTCTTCAAATATTTCCGAACCCATGCCCATCCGGTAGGCCCCAACGATTATTTTGTCCTCATCGTCCCATAAGAAGAGGTGTCGGTAATAATTATCAAACTTATCCAGGTCAATGGCATTATTGGTGCCTTCGCCTATAGCCCTAAAAGTTACTTCACGCTGTCTGCCGATTTCCTTAAGAATAAAGGGCATGTCCGCAGCCTTGGCCAAAAAGACCTCATAATTTTTGCTCTGCAACAGCCTACAGTCTTTTTCCCTTAAGCGTTCAATTTCTTCCTGTATAACTTCTGTGCGTACCGCTGTGGCTATTTTTCTTGGGGCCTTAGGTATTTTTAAACTTGTTGGAATCTGGTCCAAGAGCCTTTCTTTCTCATAGGCATTGGATAGCATGTAGGTCTTACGCCTTAAAAGGTCTGCAAATTCTGCTAAATTTTCCTGTTCGTTCTGTGTTTGAACGGAAATAGGTTGCCCAATACGTACCTTAATGATCCTGTTCTTTTGCGTGGTTACTTCAGAAGGTAGTTTGGCCGTGCGGAATACATCGCTTATTTTGGAGAGGCGATAAAACAACCTACTGTTTTTAGCGTGAAAATAGATGGGGACCACAGGTACCTCTGCCCGTCGTATTAATTTTAAGGCAGCCTCTTCCCAAGGTCTGTCCACAATTAATTTACCATCCCTGTAGGTAGAAACTTCCCCTGCTGGAAAAATTCCCAAAGGGTGGCCGTCCTGCAAATGCTTCATGGCATTCTTAAATCCGGAAATACTGCTCTTGGCATCCTTATGGGTCTCAAAAGGATTTACGGGTAGAATATAGGGAGCCATAGGTTCTATCCTGTTCAATAGGAAGTTGGCTATTATCTTAAAATCAGATCTATGGTTTAAAAGTAATTTTAAAAGGAGTACCCCGTCTATCCCGCCAAGTGGATGATTGGAAATAGTAATGTAGCAACCTTGTTTGGGCAAGCGTTTAAAATCCTCCTCTGGAATTTCGAATTTTATTTCATAATGCTCCAAAATGGCATCCAGAAAGTCCATCCCGTCCAAATGCTTGTGTTGGTCGTAAAATTGGTTAATGCTGGAAATTTTGGTTACTTTCATGAGCACCCATCCAATGAACGTTCCCAGAAAGCCGTATTTATCCAGATTAATAGCCTTGGCTACTTCCTTTGCGGTTACTAAACCCATGCCTTAGTGTAATTTGGTAACCGCTAAGATAGGAAAATCGCTACAGCTATCCTTATTTATAGTTTCCAACAAATTATTTCGTAGCCCTATTGTACTACCAATTGCACTGTTTCCTTGCCGCGTTGTTCAAGCAGGATTTCCTTGTCTTTTTGTAGGCTTGTTAAAGCATCCGTATCGAAATGTCTAATGGTATATAGGGAAACGCCCTCTTGGTGCACTACCTTGAACCTGCTTTTTAATAGGTTTAAAAGCTCCTGTAATTTGTCAAATTTATTATCAACGCAAACAGAAAAACTAATGGCAGAATTTTGGATCAGGTCTACTTTCATCTGATGATCGTGCAATAATTTAAATAGTTCGCTGATACTATCTTCCACAATGAACGAAAAATCCAAGGAGGAAAGTTTCATTAGTACAAGGTTCTTTTTTACAATAAAACAGGGAACCTTAGGTTCTATCCCTATGCCTTTACCAACTGTTGTGCCTTTGTCCTTAGGATTAATGAAGGATTTAACGTGTAGGGGTATTTCCTTTCTCTGTAAGGGTTGCAAAGTTTTTGGGTGAATTACGGAAGCCCCATAAAAGGCCAGTTCAATGGCTTCTCGATATGAGATTTTGTTCAATAATTCTGTTTTTTCAAAATATCTGGGATCCGCGTTCAAAACCCCGGGAACATCCTTCCATATCGTAACCTCTTCCGCATTTAGACAATAGGCTAAAATGGCAGCAGTGTAGTCGGAACCCTCGCGGCCCAAAGTAGTGGTGAAGTTGTTATCATCACTGCCTAAAAAGCCTTGAGTAATATTTAGCTTGCGCTTGTCCACTTTTTCAGTGACGTTTTTTTGTGTCTTCTCCCAATTTACAATGGCATCACGATAATCATCGTTGGTCTTGATCAATGAGCGCACGTCCAACCATTGATTGGCTATTCCTATTTCATTTAAATAGGCACTTAGAATGGTAGTGGAAACCAACTCGCCATAACCCACAACTTGATCATATACAAAACCGTATTTAGGAGATTTGTTCCAGACCAAAAACCCTTGTACTTCATCAAAAAGAGTTTTGACCTTGGCAAAAACTGGGTGTTTGTCATTGGAAAATAAGTCATGCAGAATGTTGTCATGATATTGAACAACTTCATGAACTGCCGACGCCAATAAGGATTTGTCCTTAAAATAGGCATTTACAATATCTTCCATGGCATTGGTAGTCTTTCCCATGGCGGATACTACCAAAAGGGTATTATCGTGACCAACTTCCTCTAAAACCTTAACAACGTTTTTTACACTACCTGCATCTTTTACAGATGCTCCTCCGAATTTAAAAACCCTCATAACTTATTTAAAAATGTTTTAATTCCTTTTTCGTCCAAATGCACAACATTCCAATCCCTTAAAACCTTGGCGCCCCTACTTTCGTAAAATAAAATGGCCGGTTCGTTCCAGTCCAATACCTCCCAGCTAATACGTTTAACTCCAAGTTGGTATCCGTACTCCACTACTTTTCCCAACAAGGCTGCACCAAGACCGCTACCTCTCATCGCTTCTGTAACGATCAAATCTTCAAGGTGTATAATAGGGCCTTTCCAAGTGGAATACCTCTTGTACAACAGTGCCATTCCTACCACATCGTCATTAACTTCCGCTACATAGCAATGGAATAATTTGTCGGTGCCAAAACCATCCCGTTTTAAATCTTCGACGGTAATCTCCACGGCATTTTCCTCTTTTTCGAAAACGGCCAACTCCTTGATCAATTTATGTACCTGGGCCATATCCTTGGCTTCGGCATCTCGAATACTGTACTCCATAATTGTTACAAATAAAACACAAAGTTATAAATTTAAAAAATCATTATTTTACGAAAACGTTGTAGTTTCACAAATTAACCGATATTTGTGCTCAAATAAACAAAGCTTTTGTAATGCAAAGAAAAAATACGACCCTGGGTGAATTCATCATTGAAAACCAATCGTCTTTCCAATATTCCTCCGGGGAACTTTCAAAACTTATAAACGCTATTAGATTGGCGGCAAAAGTAGTAAACCACGAGGTTAATAAGGCAGGGCTGGTAGATATTATTGGGGCGGCCGGGGATACCAATATCCAGGGGGAGGACCAACAAAAACTGGATGTTTTGGCCAACGAAAAATTTATTCAGACCTTAATAAATCGGGAAATAGTCTGCGGGATCGCCTCTGAGGAAGAAGATGATTTTATCAGTATTAATAGTAGTGATAACCAGCACCAAAATAAATACATTGTGCTGATAGATCCCTTGGATGGGTCTTCCAATATAGACGTGAATGTTTCGGTAGGAACCATATTTTCTATCTATAGAAGGGTTACCCCTATTGGCACCCCTGTTGCCCTAGAAGATTTTTTACAACCTGGCAGGGCGCAAATAGCGGCTGGTTATATTGTTTATGGTACTTCAACCATGTTGGTATATACCACTGGTGATGGGGTAAACGGATTTACCCTAAACCCGGCCTTGGGAACTTTTTACCTTTCCCATCCCAATATGGAGTTTCCTGAAACAGGTAAAATTTACTCTGTAAACGAAGGTAATTATGTGCATTTCCCCCAAGGTGTCAAGGATTACATCAAATATTGTCAGAAGGAAGAAGGGGATAGACCCTATACCTCAAGATATATTGGTTCTCTGGTTTCTGATTTCCATAGGAATATGATCAAGGGCGGAATTTATTTATATCCTAAGAGCAGTGTTGCAGCCGAGGGTAAATTGCGATTGCTCTACGAATGCAATCCAATGGCATTTATAGCCGAACAGGCAAAAGGGAAGGCTAGTAATGGGTTTGGTCCCATTATGGATATTAAGCCTACAGAACTGCATCAAAGGGTACCCTTTTTCTGTGGAAGCAAAAAAATGGTAGAAAAGGCCGAGGAATTTATGCAGGCCACAAAATAGAAAAAGGAGCCAAAAGCTCCTTTTCTTAGTTTTAACAATACGGAAACCTAGTGTTTCAAAAGGTACAGATAGTCCTCAAAACCTATTCTTCCAGAAAAAATATCTATAGATCTTTTAATAATCAGATTGGCACTTTCCGACCTGTACCCCAAACCTATGGCGTATTTGGTTATAAGGGCTCTTTCCTCTTCATCAATTACATTGTCAACGAAAATAATTCTGAACAGATCGTATAACCTTTCCAAACGTTCTTCGGAACTGGCAGGTGGGTTAATAGGATATTTGTTTTCCGATTTCATAACCTCTTTATACTCGTCCTCCGTAATATCAAGCTTATTGGCAAAACGATCCAATAATTCCTTTTCCTGAGAGTTTATTTCACCGTCAATGGCGGCCAAAGTAGCAATGGATGCAAAATGCGCTAAATTTCTTCTATGTGCTCCACCACTATATAAATCTACATAAGACATATTCATGATTTTTATTTGGGCAAAGATAAATTTTTAGAAAAGTTTATTTATAAATTTCTTTAATTATTTCACTGGGGTATCCTTTCCCAAGGTTCTGGCCATAGGGGCAAGAGTATAAAAGGTAGGTTTTTAAGAACAGTTTGTCCCATCCGTTTAGGTGACCAGGATATTTAACCAACCGATCTGTACTTTTTTACCTGGAACTTCGTAAAAACATGATTGCAAAAAGACTATGGTGACATTGTTTTTGTCTTTTAAAAATAGTTGTAATCAGCTAATTAACAGGGTTTAATGTGTAATTGGCCGATTTCTTTTATTAATTTCTATATTGGGGAAACCGTGTTTTTAATACCCCTGTATTATAAGCCTAATAAAACGAGGTGCTTTTTATTTATTGTGATATCTTTGACTGTATCAACCACTAATTGAACTAATTCAGCTTTTTAGCACCCCTAATATGTCCTTTAAGATTCCAAAGAAAGAAATAATATATCCTTTTTCTGTTTTTGTCGTATTGATGATTGTTGTAGTTGCGCTTTGGAAGAATTCTTTGAATTCCAATAGGGAGCTGATCAAGAAAGACATAGAGGTGAATGGGCAAATCCAGTCGCAGGGATTCTTGTCTTCTGGCCAAAAAAGCATTATTGTCCTCGAGAATTTAATGGAGCGTTTGGTGATGACCGATGGAGATTTTTTTCAATATTTGGAAGATGACGCCAGACTTATCCTTAAGGAAGATCAATCTTTTAAATTCGTGGAATGGATAGATAGTTCCCAGGTAATTCAAAGGATTGTGCCCCTTAAGGGGAACGAGGCAGTGATTGGTGCTGATCTTTCCAAACACCCAAGACGTGATGAATGGCTAAGGCATGTGCGGGATTCTTCGACCAACTTAACGGCTTGGACCACCTTAATACAGGGAGGGAATGCCTTTTTAATAGATGTTCCTGTTTTTTTCGGGGGTAAATTCCAGGGAACCATAACCGCTGGAATGGATTTTACGACCACTTTTGATATGTTGGCTACGGGAATGGACAATTATGCCATTGAAATAAAGGATGACAAGGGAACTACTTTTTATAGACTCAATGACCCCTCGCCCAGCGACTTTAGCGATGATTTGGTCTATGTTAGGTCTTATGAGGTAGATCAGGATGACAAACAGGTGTGGACCTTTTATCTAATGCCCCGCAATAAGGAGGTATTGGCCGAAAGGAATAAGTCTTCTTCAATCATTTTAATTTTTGGGATCCTAATATCCCTACTTATGAGTTTGTTGACGTACTTTTATCAATCTTCCAGAAATGAAAACTTACGTTTTAGGGATTTAAATATTAAGCTTCGGGTAGCTAATAGAAGTTTGAGGGAAGAACGGACCAAGGCAGAAAAAGCTTCCAAGGCAAAAACGGAGTTTGTCTCCAACATGAGCCATGAAATCAGGACCCCTTTAAATGCTATTATGGGCTTTATTGAGGTTCTAAAGGAGTCCAAAATAGATAGTTCCCTCATGGAATATCTTTCTTTGATGGATGTCTCTTCCAAAAAATTGCTTCTACTGGTGAACGATATTCTGGAAATAGATAAAATAGAATCTGGCCAAATAAGCTTTAAAAAGGATGTCTTTTCCCCATCGGAAGAGCTGGAGAATATTATTAGTATTTATAGGCCCAGTATTGAGGCTAAAGGGCTTTACGCAAAATTGGATATTGTCTCGGACTCCAAAACCCATGTTATTGCGGACATAGGAAAGTTTGGCCAGATACTCACCAATCTTTTGAGGAATGCCCTAAAGTTTACGGACGAGGGAGGAATAGATATCACCTATGAAGAGACCATACACAATAGTGACTTAAATATTAGCATTGGCATTAAGGATACTGGAATAGGAATTCCGAAAAGTAAACTTAAAACCATTTTTGATAGGTTTACACAAATAGATTCAGGTATTACCAAAAGGCATGAAGGTAGTGGACTTGGATTGTACATTACATATCTGCTAATAGAGTTGTTGGAGGGTCATATTGAGGTAGATAGCACAGAAAATGTTGGTACGGAATTTAAGATTTCGCTTACGTTTCCTATTACGGAGATGCAACCAGAAACAAAGGCGCCCATTTCCAATAGTATAGATTTGACAGGGTTTAAGGTTTTGATCGTAGACGACAATAAGGTAAATGTTGTGGTACTCAAAAAGACCTTGGATGCATTTGGTATAAATACCTATTGGGTAGGAAATGGAAAAGAGGCTGTAACAGCGGTGGCCGAAAACCAATACGATTTGGTCTTCATGGATATCCATATGCCGGAAATGGACGGTTTTGAGGCTACAGTGGAAATAAGGAAAACCCAGAAAGACCTTGTCATTATTGGTTTCTCGGCGGATGTCACCAAAGAGACGATCCAAGGAGCCAAAGAGGTTGGTATGAACGATTATTTTACCAAACCCATTACATTTGATAAACTTAGACAGAATTTATCCAAATACCTTGTTCGGGTATAGTATTCTTGGATCCCCATTCCTTTGCCCTGGGCTATTTTTAGTCATTCTTAAACTTTAGTAGGTGTTTACTCTTCTTTGATAATCACAAAACCTAATTAGACTTTCCGCAGCCTTGGAAAACAGTCTGTTAACAATCATATAACCTAATTTTAAAGTCGTATTTAGTTTATTGTCGACCTAAATATCAATCTTTGAATTTACATTGATTTTCTGTGCATGAAAATTATTTCTAATTCAATATTGACCGTTTTGGTCAAATTCTTAAACCTTGGGTCAAAGTCCTTTTGCTCTCCTTTCAAGTTTCGAATAATTAACCTACCAAATATTACTTCATGAAAAAAAGACCTGTGGAACTAGTGGTTTTGTCCGATGTGCATTTGGGTACCTACGGATGCCATGCCAAGGAATTAGTCAAATATCTAAAATCGATAAAACCCAGGGAGGTGGTTTTGAACGGCGATATTATTGATATATGGCAATTTAGCAAGCGCTATTGGCCAAAATCCCATATGAAGGTGATAAAGATCATTATGCAATGGGTGGCGGAAGGAATCCCTGTGCACTATGTGGCCGGCAACCATGACGAAATGTTAAGGAAATTCCTAGGCTTTAAATTGGGTTCTTTCAATATTGTCAACAAAGTGGTCTTGGAGGTAAATGGTGGCAAAGCTTGGATGTTTCATGGAGATGTTTTTGATGTTACCATGCAACATTCCAAATGGATCGCAAGGCTGGGCGCTACAGGTTATGATATGCTGATTTTGTTGAACAGTGCCATAAATTATTGTAGTAAAAAAATGGGAAAAGGTCCGGTTTCCATGTCCAAGAAGATAAAAAACAGTGTTAAATCGGCCATTAAGTTTATAAACGATTTTGAACAGATCGCGGCAGATATCGCAATAGAAAATGAATATGATTATGTGGTTTGTGGGCATATTCACCAGCCCGAGATGAGGGAAATAGCTACCTCCAAGGGGTCTGTTATGTATCTTAATTCTGGCGACTGGATAGAGAATTTAACAAGTTTGGAATATAATAATGGGGAGTGGAAATTATACCACTATTTAGAGGATGTTAAGGTTCTCAATGATGATGAAAATATTATGGAGCCAATGGAAATTCTTGATAAAAACGAACTTTTTCAAAATTTGGTGAGGGAATTTCAATTTTTGACCTCGGCCGAGAACAAATGATCGTCCTGTTCATTTACTCTCTTAAAACAGTTATAATATGAAAGTACTATATGCCATCCAGGGTACTGGCAATGGTCATTTAAGTAGGGCGCGCGATGTTATTCCGGCACTACAGGAAAAAGGATTGGAATTGGACATCCTTGTAAGCGGAATACAGGCTGATATTCAGATTCCCCATCCGGTCAAGTATCAGCTCAAAGGACTTAGTTTTATTTTTGGCAAACAAGGAAATGTTAATTTATGGAGGACCTATCTCAAGTCCAATGCAGCTAGACTGCAGAAGGAGATAAAAAGTATACCCATTGAAGATTATGACCTGATCATAAATGATTTTGAGCCCGTATCTGCTTGGGCATGTAAACTAAAAAATAAGCCTTCCATAAGTTTTAGCCATCAGGCAGCAGTACTGTCTCCCAATTCCCCCAAACCGGACAAGAATGACCTTATGGGAAAATTTATCTTAAAGAACTATGCGCCCACAACCCAACAGTTTGGCCTGCATTTTAAAGCCTATGGGGATAAGATCTATACTCCTATTATAAGAAAGGATATTAGAACTGCGGAGGTCAAGGAAGGGAATCATTATACCGTGTATCTGCCGTCTTATAGTGATGGTAGGATATTGAAAACCCTTTCAGAGGTTTCCAATGTAAAGTGGGAAGTTTTTTCCAAGCATAATAAGGTAGAATTTTTAGGCAAGAATATTAGTATTAGGCCTATAACCAACGAGGCATTTGTGCACAGCATGGTCACTTCCAAGGGAATATTGTGCGGTGCAGGTTTTGAAACTCCTGCCGAAGCTTTGTACCTGGGCAAGAAGTTGATGGTAATCCCAATGAAAGGACAATATGAACAACAGTGCAATTCAGCGGCATTGAAAGAATTGGGGGTTCCCGTAATCAAATCCCTGAAAAATAAACATTTGGATAAATTGAGACTGTGGGTAGATAGTGATGCCAAAATAGAAGTAAACTATCCGGATATCACGGAACAGATTATAGACCAGTTGCTTGAAGGGGCCTTTTCTGGTTAAGCAATCTTAGTGCTTATGTCGAAAAATTCAGAACATTTTGATTTGCAAGTAAATGACTTTGGTAAAAATTTTATTTGGGGTGTATCTACGGCGGCATATCAGATAGAGGGTGCGCACGATGTGGATGATAAAGGACCTTCCATCTGGGACGATTTTACCTCAAAGAAGGGGAATACCTACCAAAATCAGCACGGCAATGATGCGTGTGAATTTTATCACAAGTTTCAAGAGGATATCCTCTTGATGAAGAAAATGAATATTGATCACTTTAGGTTCTCCTTGTCCTGGTCCCGGATACTGCCAAAGGGAACAGGAGCTGTAAGCGCTAAAGGAATTCAGTTTTATAATGATGTTATCAACTTTTGTCTGGAATGTGGTATAACGCCTTGGGTGACTTTATATCACTGGGATCTGCCGCTTGTGCTGGAAGAAAAAGGGGGGTGGACCAATAGGGAAATTCTAGGATGGTTCCAGGAATATGTAACACTTTGTGCCAATAATTTTGGGGATAGGGTCAAAAATTGGATGGTATTGAACGAACCTATGGTCTTTACGGGTGCGGGGTATTTTCTAGGCGTACATGCACCAGGTAGGAAAGGTTTAAGAAATTTTTTGCCCTCAGTGCACCACGCGGTATTGTGTCAGGCCGCAGGAGGTAGGATTTTGCGTAATTTGGTGGCCAATGCCAATATTGGTACTACCTTCTCCTGTTCCCAGATATCACCTTATAGGAACAATCGCCGGGACCTTAAGGCCGCGGAAAGGGCAGATGCCATGCTAAACCGACTCTTTATAGAACCTTCTTTGGGAATGGGGTACCCTTGGGACACGATTCCAGTTTTAAAACGAATACAATCTTATATATTACCAGGGGACGCCGAAAACGCCGTATTTGATTTCGATTTTGTGGGAATCCAAAATTATACACGTGAAAAGGTTAAGCATTCCTATCTGGTGCCTTATATAAAGGCTAAAATTGTAAAGGCAAGCAAACGTAAAGTTAGGGCTACCCTAATGGACTGGGAAGTCTATCCGCCCAGCATTTTTAATATGATAAAAAGATTTAACGGCTACGAGGGTGTAAAAAAAATAATAATTACGGAAAACGGAGCTGCTTTTGAAGATGAAATCAACAAAGGTGGGGTGCACGATAAGGAAAGGCTTTCCTATTTACAGGCTTATTTGAAGCAGGTACACAGGGCGAAAAGGGAAGGACTAAAGGTGGATGGGTATTTCGTATGGACATTTACCGACAATTTTGAATGGGCGGAAGGGTATTATCCAAGATTTGGTTTGGTTTACATTGATTTTGAAAATCAACAAAGAATTATAAAGTCATCCGGAAAATGGTTCAGCCATTTTTTGGGCACTAGGTAGTTTTTTCGACCAAAGACAAGGGTCAAATTGTTATAAACAAAAAAACCGATGAGACCATCGGTTTAGAGTAGCTAACTCAAATCAAATTATAAGAACGTATCCTTTATTAGGTTGCAGTAAAATTATATTTTAAGGTTGTTTCCGGTGTTATCATAAGATAGTCAATAAGTTAGTTTAATATTAATTATTAAACCATTTTCAAAAATGAGTGTCAAAACCAAAAAAATATTACCTTAGTACACGGCCTATAACTTATAATTCGCTGTATTTGTCATTAACCAATATTTATTATTATGCTAAAAAAAATTTTGTTAGGACTGGGTGTAGTATTGATCTTGATCCAGTTTTTCCGACCCGAAAAAAATGAATCTAATGATAATACGAATAGCCTTTCCACTAAATATAAGGTTCCTGAGGATGTAAACCATTTATTGAAGGTTTCCTGTAATGATTGTCATTCCAATAAAACGGAATATCCATGGTACTCCAATGTTCAGCCTGTAGCCTGGTTTTTAAATGATCATGTGGTAGACGGCAAAAAACATTTAAATTTTTCCAACTTCACAAAATTACCTTTGGCTATTCAATATCACAAATTCGAAGAGATTGTGGAAATGGTGGAAGAAAAAGAAATGCCAATACCTTCTTATACTTATTTCGGACTTCATCCTGAGGCTAACCTTACCCAGGAACAACAGGACCAGATTTTGGATTGGTCCAAGGCCCAAATGGCATATTTAAAGGCTACTTATCCTGCAGATAGTTTGGTGAGGAAGAAAAGGCCGGGGAAATCCCCTTCAAAATAAAAATTAAGGACGCGGCCTTAATGGGCGCCCTTTGTCCGTAGATAATCCCGGTGTGTCTGTAGTAAGTAGCATTGGAGTCATCTATAATTTGAATTAAGGGTCACCCAACATTTCTTCAATTGAAATAAATTAATATTTTGAAATCTTAGTCCTTTTTTAACAAGGGCAACGTTATGGTCACTGCAGAAAAGCAGTGACCATAATTTTATGTCCGAGCTATAGTGGAAAAATAAATTTCTTTTTTTTATTAAAAACCTAGGGTATTCCGATTAGGCTACGTCGTAAATAATATAACACGTAGCATGATTCCATCCAATATAGAAATAGGTATACTTAAATACCTCGATAAAACGGCCACGGCTATACAACTACAAGAGTTGGAAGATTGGCTGGAAGATCCTTTGAACAAGGAGCTCTTCAATGATTACGTGCTTATGCATTATGCAATTAATATGGGCCTCAATAAAATGGATGATCAGCCGATGAAGAAAGAATTGATCCGCAAAATCCAGAAAGAGAAACCCAGCATTAATAGATTGTTTCCACAAAGCCTACTTAAAATTGCTGCAGTATTGCTTTTGCTTCTAGGATTTGGTTATTTTTTCAATCAAAAATTCGATGAAGCCAATGTAAAGGAACTAGTTGATCCCAACCAGATTACACTTCAGTTGGATAATGGAAACATAGAGGTCATAAGTGAAGATGGAAAACGAAAGATAATTGATGCAGAAGGAAATGAGGTCGGAATGCAAAAAGGAAATACACTTAACTACAATGAAGGCGGTGATCCGGAAAAACTAATCCATAATCAACTAAATATTCCCAATGGCAAACGGTTTGAATTGGTACTGTCCGATGGCAGTAGCGTATTTCTTAATTCAGGGTCTTCTATAAAGTACCCAGTGAAATTTTTACCGGGCAAGACCAGGGAGGTATTCTTGAACGGTGAAGCTTATTTCGAAATAGCAAAAGATAGTATTGATCCATTTATTGTCAATGTTGCCGATTTAAAGGTGCGTGTCCTAGGTACGGAATTCAATCTTTCTTCCTATCCCGAAGATAGTCAGGTTACTGCAGTTTTGGTCAATGGGTCCGTTGGCCTTTACAGCGGCGATGTTTATGGGCCTGAGACTACCACTTTTATGAAGCCTGGTTTTAGGGGGGTGTATGATCATAGCAGTGGTAACATCTCTTTGGACGAAGTGGACACTAGTTTGTATACCAGTTGGAAATCGGGGAAACTGGTTTTCAGAAGTATGCAGTTTAAAAATATCATTAATAAATTGGAGCGCACTTACAATGTTAGTATTGTAAACAATAATAAAGAACTGGGCGAACAATATTTTAGTGCCAGTTTTGACAAGGACGAGCTAATGGAGCAAATTTTCGCTTCCTTTAGGACCAGCTATAGGTTTACCTATACGATTGAAAATGAAAAAATAACTATAAACTAAAACTGGATTATTATATGAATTAAAAGAAAAAAACCAAAAATCAAGTTTAAAAAAAACTGGAAGATGCGCGAACATCTCCCAGCTAAATACCAATGAGCAAATAAATACTCATCTAAATAATCAATACAAAAATATGAAAATCCTTCTTAAAATTAGGAGTAGGCTTCTATGTCCTCCGGAATTGAGCTTAAAAATGAAATTAACCACCCTTTTGCTGTTCATTGCCTTATTTAATATAAGAGCCAATAATTATGCGCAAAACACTCGGATAAGCCTGGATCTTAAAGAGGTCTCTATTGAAAAGGTGCTAAATGAGATTGAATCCCATACAGAGTTTAAATTTCTGTACAATTTAAAGGATGTGGATATTAGTAAAATTGTTACCCTTAAGGTGAACAAAGAAAAGGTTAGGAGTATATTGAATACGCTTTTTCTCAATACCAATGTGTCTTATGAGGTATTGGAGAAACATATTATCCTAAAAAGAATCGAGAACATAGACATTAAAAGTGTTCCCCTTAAAACCGATGATACTCCGATACAATCGGAAGTTCAAGGGATTGTTAAGGACAGCGATGGGATGATTTTAGCTGGGGCCAATGTCGTCATAAAGGGAACTGCCAAAGGGGTGGTTACTGATTTTGATGGCTATTTTAGTATTGCCGTACCTAATTCGCAAACCGTTCTTGTCTTCTCCTATATTGGAATGGAGACGAAAGAGGTTGCTGTGGGTAACAACACTAATTTAGATGTTGTGATGAACCCTTCTGCCCAAAAAATGGACGAAGTAGTGGTGACCGCTCTAGGAATGAAGCGAGAAAAGAGAGCCTTGGGCTATTCCGTAGGCGAGGTTGACAGTGAAAAAATAAACCTTGTTCCCCAGGAAAATGCGTTGGGCGGTTTGTCCAGTAGGGTTTCCGGGTTGGACATTCGAAGGTCTGGTAACGACTTAAATGCGGAAACCTATGTCTATATCAGGGGTAGAACTTCTTTGTCTGGAAATGATGAGCCTTTGGTTGTTGTAGATGGTTCACCTGTTGGGAGTACTGCTGTTTTGGGTAATATAAGCGCTATGAACATTCAGAGTGTTTCCATATTAAAAGGAGCAAGTGCAGCTGCACTTTACGGTTCCAGAGCAGGTAATGGGGTAATTCTTGTTACTACTAAATCTGGAGAAGGTCTTAAAAAGGGGGTTGGGGTTTCATTCTCCTCAACAGTCACTTTAAATACGCCCTATAAATATTTTGAAACTCAGGATCAATTTACCAACGGGCAAAGAGGTATTTTTGATGAAGCCACATGGCAACACTGGTACGGTCCAGGAGAAGGCGGCTCTGCGGTACAATGGAATAGCAATGGTGAAGCAGTGCCATTAAAGTTTTATAAGGACCCACAGAAAGATTACTTTAGGACAGGGGTTACCACAATAAATGATGCCAGTATAAGTGGGAATTATGACAAGGGTAGCTTTAGATTGGCAGTATCCCATTTGAAAGGAGAAGGCTACTCCCCAGGCACTGAGCTTCAAAAGCTTGGTTTCCGACTAAATACGACCTATAAAATAACGGATAATGTAACCGTTTCCACGAATTTTGATGTTTCTAACCCGAATTCTGACAATAATCCAGTTAAAGTTCTAGGTGGTGATGATCAGTATTTTGATTTATTCAATATCGCGCCACATATAAATATCAATGACCTAAAAGGAGACTATTGGGAAACACCGAACGTAGAGCAACGCAATGTTACGGATGGGTATAACAACCCTTGGTTTTCCGCCAATGAAAGGAAAAACAAATTTGACAAGCTAAGTGGTTTTGGAAATATTAAGCTGGACTGGGAAATTACCTCAAATTTTAATGCAATGGCTCGTGTAGCCTACAGTGGTAATTACAATAAAGTGGAAACTTTAAAACCATGGTCCTTTCAAGGATTTGGTGGGGGAACCACCAAACCAACTGGGGCGTATAACCTAGATAATAGTAATTCTAAGGAAACTAACGTAGATGTTTTGTTTTCCTATGATAAGAAATTTGGAGATTTTCGTATATCCCCTTCTGTAGGTGGAAATATATTGAATAGCGAAGTTAACACCTATAGTTCTGGTGGTGACAATTTGGTGCTTCCTGGCTTGTTTACCCTTTCCAATGTAACCAGAGGAGGATTGGAATACAGTAGTGGAACCTTTAAAAAGGCGGTATACAGTGTTTATGGAATGGCTACATTGAGCTATAAAAATATGCTCTACTTGGATTTAACAGCACGTAACGATTGGTCCAGCACCCTTCCTACGGAGAACAGTTCTTACTTTTACCCTTCCGCTTCTGGAAGTGTTTTGGTTTCTGAAATGTTCCAAATGCCATCTTGGATTTCGTTACTTAAAATACGCTCTGGATGGGCTGAGGTAGGAAAAGATACCGATCCTTATTTAATCCACCCTACTTTATCCCAAGGATTTTGGGGCGATGATTTTACCTATTCACTACCAAGCAGTATGCCAAATACCAAACTAAAGCCAGAAATAGCTACTTCTTATGAGGTAGGTACTGATTTAGGTTTCTTTAAGGGCAGACTGGGGTTGGAGGCTACCTATTATAAGACTCAAAACAAAAACCAAATCTTAAATGTGAACGTTTCACCACTTACGGGGTATACCAGTACCACCATTAATGCAGGGAATGTGGAAAATTACGGGTTTGAATTTGGATTGAATATGGTTCCTATTAGAACGGAAGATCTTGAATGGAACATGAATTTTAATTTCACCACACAGGAAAGTAAATTGGTAGAATTGGTTGACGGTATTGACCGTGTTGATTTTGGTGGAGGAACAGATGGTGGTGCTTTTACAAGAGTAGGAGGAATCATTGGAGACATGTATTCTCCTTATATAAAGAAAGTAGAAGAAGGTGAGTATGCAGGATGGAATCTATTGGATTCTAATGGAAGATGGGTAGATGATAGGGCTCGGGAGAACCAGATTAAAGTTGGAAATTTCAACAACGATTTTGCTGTTGGGATGAACACTTCTATTCGATATAAAAACTTTACCCTTTCTGCTAGTTTCGACTGGAGGCAAGGCGGGGATTTCTTCTCCGAATCCATGAAGAGAATGGCACGTTCTGGAAAAATAGAGGACTGGCAAAATGGAATCAGCTCAAGTACCTTTTCGGGAATCCTAAATGCTAATTCTTATCCTGATAGGGCTGCATTAGCCAATGAAATTAAATCTAACCCAATTTATAGAGACAACGATGTCTGGGTGGGTGGACGAAATGAAGAATTAGGTGGGTTTGAATTTAACGGGAATTACAACGGAGCTTTCTTTCCTGGGGTAATAGACAATGGTGATGGTACCTATACCGAAAATTTTGGAGATGTTGGCACAAAATTATTTGACGCCTATAGAGTGGTTGAATCTAGCGGTAGTTATTGGAGAACCGGTTATGCTTTTATGTACGACGCATCCTTTGTTAAATTAAGAGACATCACCATGACCTATGCACTACCAGCTGAGGTTGCCAAGTTTATTTCGGCAGATAATGTAGCCATATCCGTATATGCCAAGAATGTTATGCTTTGGACCGCAGCCGGTATCGGAATCGATCCTGAACTTGCCTATGATCAGGGAACCCAAGGGTTTGAAAAATGGAATGTGGCCCCTTGGACTATTCCTGTAGGCCTTCGACTTAACATAAGTTTCTAAAAATAATATAAGATGACTGTAATAAAGAAAAACATAATTGCAATGTTACTGCCAATGGTAGTACTTTTTGCTACATCGTGCTCCGAATCTTTGGAGGAGATAAATGTAAGCCCCAATAGTTTACCAGATACTGAGATAGACATTAAATTTGTGTTGACAGGTATTTTGTCCCAATCTGCAACTATAACTGCTGACCTTAATATGGGTGCGGCTGAGATTACTGCTACGACCCAATATTTACAACGTGACTTTACGAGTTATGACCGATTTAATTTTAACTGGCAGGCAGCGAGTTATGCTGGCTATTACGAACCTTTAAAAGATAGTGACTATATCTTCGAAAGGGCAGAGAACGAAAAAACCGGGAAGGTAAAGGATTACTATCAGGGGGTTGCACTAATCATGAAATCTTATTGGTATGGGATGTTAACGTCTGTTTTTGGGGATCTACCTTATACGAATGCCCTCCAAGCAGAAAAGGGAGGAGATCAATTTTTTAAACCGGCATATGATGATCAACTGACCATTTTTAAGGGAATAATAAACGATTTGGCACAAGCGAATACTCTTCTAACAGGAGCTGGGGTTATACAAGAAGTTGCGGATGCAGACATTGTGTATCAAGGGGATGCCTTAAAGTGGCGTAAACTTGCGAATTCCTTACGCCTTAGGTATTATATGCGTTTATCAGAAAAGGGAGGTATTGATATTAATCCAGCTGCAGAAATTTTAGCTATAGTAGGGAATAGTGCGGAATATCCTATTTTAGTAAATAATGACGACAATGCGGCCATTGCATTTGTGGGTACCAATAGCGACAACAGTTGGTACGGGGGCCCATTAAGAAATAGTAACCGCTCTGAATTTTATCGTAGGAAACCATCAGCTACCATTGTTAATGATTTGACTGCCCTGGGCGATCCAAGACTAACTACTTGGGTGCGACCAGTAGATGTTCAAATTTTTGAGGGTGCCACCGATGAATTTGTAGAGGAAGATGGCGTAATAAAACGATATACCACTCTAGATGTTAACGCAATAAATAATGATGAAAATAAGGAGAATAATATTGATACCTCCCTTTTTGTTGGTTTGCCAGTTGCCTTAACGGATCCTAACCAATTTCAGAAATTTGCGGATGGTATCAATGCTAATGAGGTAATTGCGTCTCTAGATGGAAGCGTTTATCTTGCTGCGGCATCCAACCCTCATGCTTCTTATTTAACTGAAATGTATGCGGAGGATGCCAATCCAATGGTAAAGGCAGTACTAATGAATGCTGCTGAGGTACAATTTATTTTGGCTGAAGCAAGTGTACGAGGGTGGATATCCAATAGCGCTATGGATTATTACAATAATGGCATTCAATTGTCAATGGGGCAGTATGGAATTTCGGACGGAGATCCATCTACGGTGTATGATAAAGCGAACAACACCCTTGTTCCTTTTGATCAAGGAGTGTATATGGCACAGGCGCAACAGATCTTTAATGATGCCACAGATAAAATGGAGCCTATTATGCACCAAAAATGGATTTCTCAATGGCTTACTCCTGAATCATGGTTCGATTGGCGTAGAACAGGACTTCCTAATTTAAGCGTCAATATTATAGCGGGGACTAAGGGACAAGAGATACCTGTTAGGTTTTATTATGATGATCCTTTTAATGAAGAGAATATGTTGCAAGCCATAGGTAAATTGCAGCCTGCTGAGAACGATCAGTGGTCTAAAATGTGGTTGCTGCAATAATCTAAATCTAATTCGCTTGAGATTTTTTTCCAGACCTGTTTGCCGTGCGCATACAGGTCTGGTTTTTTTGTAAATTATTTTTATTGATGGTAAAGACTATTGGATTATTTAATAAACCTTGGTGCAGATTTATCCTTAGGTTGGGTAACGATTTTCCTTTAATCAATAATAAAAGAAGAATTGCTCTTGGGTTACTTTAATTTAATATAAGAAAAGAGAATCATGGCTAATTTCTTTATTTTGACCTCAGTTTTTTTTCTAATTGCACTATAGGCTTGGGCAATTTGGTATTCCACGGTTTTAATGGAAATATTTAAATAGGTCGCTATTTCGGAGTTGGTCAGGCCATCTTGTTTGCTCAATAAAAAAATTTGTTTGCATCTTGGGGGTAAATGTTCCACTTCCTTTTTTATCAAAGCGATCTTATCTTCCACTAATTGGTAGTTGGTATCCTCCACGGCATAATTCAAAGCGTGCTTATAGGCTTCATTGATGATTATAGAAGATTTATTTCTTCTGTAATCGTCAATATATTCATTGTAAACCGATTTGTACAAAAGCCCTTGAAAGGATTCCCTGATATTAATATTTTGTCTGCGTTCCCATAATCGTAAAAATACGTTTTGAACAATATCCTGGGCCTGGGGGTAATCATTGGTAAAGCTATAGGCGTAGATCAAGAGTTTTTTGTAGTAGGCTTCCATCACCTGTTCAAATGCTTTCTCTTCTCCTGCGATGAGATGTTCAACTAAAACTAAGGTATTGCGATCTGCATTGGTCATTAGGGGGCGATTGTCCAGGTTCTATAATTCGTGCAAGGAACTAAAAAGGTGAGTATTCAAAGTTGCTTCATTGTTAATAAATCAATATATGCAGGTAAATATTATCTATATAGTATGTTAATATACTTAAAATTTTGAATCTAAAAAAAATATATTCAAAACACTGTAGATTTTTCTAATTCTACATTTTCAAAATTTAGTGAATACGCTAAGGTTGGACATAGTACCCCCTAATGGTCTGACCAGAAATATTATTTAAAGGCTGTTGCGCTCTGAATATATGTAGATTGAAGCGTAGCATAAAAGAACACATTAAGGAATTCTAGTGCTCTCTTTGGTGCTTTTTCAGTTAGGGATATTAAGGATGTTTATTGAAAAGCTGGTAGTCCGGTAATGTCGGCACCTGTAATCAATAAGTGGATGTCATGTGTTCCTTCATAGGTGATGACGCTTTCGAGATTCATCATATGGCGCATAATACTATATTCGCCGGTTATGCCCATACCTCCCAAAACCTGTCTGGCTTCCCGGGCTATCTTGATCGCCATTTCCACGTTATTGCGCTTGGCCATTGAAATTTGAGCCGTAGTGGCCCTTCCTTCGTTTTTCAATTGCCCCAATCGGAAGGCCAATAATTGTGCTTTGGTGATTTCTGTAATCATCTCCGCCAATTTTTTTTGTTGTAATTGGGTGGCAGCAATAGGTTTTCCAAATTGGATGCGTTCCTTGGCATATCTCAAGGCGGTATCATAACAATCCATTGCAGCGCCTATGGCACCCCAAGCAATTCCATAGCGTGCCGAATCCAAACAGCCCAAGGGTGCACCAAGCCCATTTTTACCCGGCAGTAGATTTTCTTTGGGAACCTTTACATTATCAAAGATTAATTCGCCTGTCGCCGAGGCCCGTAAGGACCATTTATTATGGGTTTCCGGCGTGGAAAAGCCTTCCATGCCCCGTTCTACTATTAGTCCGTGGATACGTCCTTCTTCGTTCTTGGCCCAGACCACCGCTATATCCGCAAAAGGCGAATTGGAAATCCAAAGTTTGGCGCCGTTTAGTAGAAAATGATCGCCTTTATCCTTAAACTTTGTTTCCATACCACTGGGGTTGGAGCCATGATTGGGTTCTGTTAACCCAAAACAGCCCATAAATTCGCCGGAGGCCAATTTAGGCAAGTATTTCTTTCGCTGTTCCTCACTGCCATAGGCGAAAATAGGATACATTACTAAAGATGATTGTACCGAGGCAGTGGAACGTACCCCGCTATCGCCCCGTTCTATTTCCTGCATTATTAACCCGTAGCTTATCTGGTCCAATCCGGCACCTCCATATTCCTCGGGGATATAGGGTCCGAAGGCCCCAATTTCAGAAAGGCCTTTGATGATCTGTTTTGGAAACTCTGCTTTTTGGGCATATTCTTCTATGATCGGGGAGATATCCCGCTTTACCCATTGTCTGGCAGCATCGCGTACCAATTTATGTTCTTCGGATAAAAGGTCGTCTAAATTGTAATAATCAGGTGCTTCAAACAAATCGGGTCGCATAGAATTAATTTTAGATTCAAAAATAAACAAATTAAGGATTTGTTTAAAAATATAACACAAGAAAGTATGATTGTTACATTTTTAAATAAAAATCTTTTGTCAGACCTATATATTCCTTGGTGTATTGGTGTCGGGCTAATTCTATAGTGAGATTTTCAATTTCAACAGAAGTCTTCCCAATGTTTAATTCCAACAAGCTTCGCTTAATCTCAGAATTAGGGTTCCCTTTAATGCGCATAAGCCGCTTGGGATAAAGGTTAATTGCGGCAGCCAAATCCAAAAATCTTTCCTCTTCTTTAAACGGGATGATGGTGGAAAAGGTGCCATTTTTCGCCAAGAGTTTCGCAACGCCGCTCAAAAGGTCCTCAAAGGGCAAGGATTGACTCTGTCTAGCGATATCCCTGGATTCATTGCCACTAGGTACAATTTCAGCGTAAAATGGTGGATTGGATACGATGAGATCGTATTTGTCGTCTATTTCGGCTACAAATTCATCTAGGGATGCGTGGTAACAGAATAATCGATCGGCCCAGTCAGAGGCTTCAAAATTCTCTACACATTGCTCATAGGCATCTTCATCTATCTCTATGCCGTCTATGGTTTCAGCATCACTCCTTTGTGCCAGCATCAAAGCAACCACTCCCGTTCCCGCCCCGATATCCAGAATGGACGGGGGTTGGTGCTCTAGAGAGATCCAAGCTCCCAATAAAACTCCATCGGTACCAATTTTCATGGCACAGCGATCCTGATGTATTTGGAATTGTTTAAATAGGAAGGGTTTGCTCATGATAAATCTTGCTTTTGCTTAAAGGAGATAACTATTCTTACTCCGCTTTTCCTGCCTCCCTATTTTTGGTGCCTTCCAGGTCTAGTAGGGAATCCCCTAGTTCATGGCGCATCTCATTGGCTAAAATCTTTATTTGGTCTACCACTTCCGGGTATTCTTCGGCCACGTTGTTGGTCTCACTTATATCCGTAGTAACATCATAAAGTTCTATTTCTTCCATTTCGACCATTCGGTATTCCCCTGGAAGCCCATCCTTGCCAGGCTCTTGTCCGTCCATGGTTCTGTAAGTGTGGGGGAAGTACATTTTCCATTTTCCATAGCGTACCCCCATGAGTTCGTTTATTCTATAGTAAAAGAAATAAGCTTCTTGCGGACTCTCTTGGCTTTCCCCAGTGAGCAGGGACAAGGCGCTTTTTCCGTCGATAGTTAAATTGGGCAAACGGGCTCCTGTTATTTCAGCGATGGTAGGTAAAATATCTATGGCCATGACGGGTATATCTATGGTTTTTCCGGGGATTATCTTGTTGGGGTACCTCATAATGAAAGGCTCGCGCTGTGCCCCCTCCCAAGCCGTTCCCTTACCTTCCCTAAAGGGCAGTGCACTACCCGCGTGGTTGCCATAGGAAAGCCAGGGTCCATTGTCCGAAGTAAAGATTACCACGGTGTTGTCCTCTAGGCCGTTCTTTTTCAGGGCAGCCAATATTTGGCCCACGGACCAGTCGATCTCCATGATAACATCGCCGTATAATCCTCTCTTTGATTTCCCTCTAAATTTATCGGATACAAATAGCGGTACATGTGGCTGTGGATGGGGTACATATAGAAAGAAAGGATTGTTTTTATTTCTATTGATAAAATCCACGCTCCTTTCCGTTATTTGGGTGGTAAGTTGTGATTGTTCCGTAAGGGTATCCAGAACCGTCTCATTTTCATAAAGCGGCAGGGGCCCAAAATTGAATACTGGGCCTTGCTGAGGATGGTAGGGCCACATATCGTTAGAGTAGGGGATGCCAAAGAATTCATCAAAACCATGTCTCGTAGGTAAGAAATTTGGGCTATCTCCCAAATGCCATTTTCCAAAAATGGCGGTTTTATACCCAATGTTTTTTAGCATTTCCGCTATAGTCATCTCGGATGCATTTATTCCTATGGGACTACCTGGTCCCAAGGCGTTGTGTATGCCAATTCGGTTGGGGTAGCAGCCGGTCAATATACCTGCCCTTGAAGCGGAACATATGGGTTGTGCTGAGTAAAAGCTGGTGAGTTTTACCCCCTCTTTTGCCATTTGGTCCAAATGGGGGGTTTCAATATTGGGCGAACCAAAAGTACCTACATCCTGATATCCCTGATCATCGGTAAAAATCAAAATTACATTGGGTGAAATTTCGGGTTTTGATTCTTTTTTCTTTTCAGCACAGGAAAATAAAACCAATGAAAGGAGTAGCAAGGGTAGATTTCTGAGCATTATTTTAGTTTTTGATGTAAGTCCGTAGTACAGATTTTGATAAAGCTAAAATAATATTTTGAAATGTTATGGTCTAATAGTTGAAAGTGCCATAACCAAAATTTTGTACTGCACCGCTAGGTTGGGTTGTTGTTTCCGCTAATTCCCGTTGTAATAGTTGTTCTTAATGGAATCCATCATTTTTTTACCTTCGGAAATGGAGGTAACCATGCTCCATTGATTATCGGAAAACAATGGTTTTAATGGTTGATCCAACTTTGGGATTTTTGGAAATACGAGTTGCAGTTTTTTGTCCCAGACTTTGTGATATTTTAATAGGTCATCCGGGTATACAACCTTTCGCTTTGTGCCTTCATCAATTCCCCTGAAGGGTTGTGGAATGTTCAGATATCCATAGTCGTCCGTTAGTTGTTCCCCTACATGGATATCCCGTATGGCTACCTCAAAGTCATAGGCTGTGGTAAGGCAGTTGGAGTTAAAACTGTGGTTTACGTATCTGGCATTGTCCCAACAAAGTATAAATCTCCCCTTATTGTCCCTAAAGGTATAAGTGTCCAATATGGACTGATAAAGGGGTTCCAGGGATTCAAGTTCGGCCGGAGTAAATTCGCGGTCCAACTTATCCAATACCCAGGTTATGGTTCCGGCAGGAATAAATTCTGTGGCTACTACGCCATAGCCGACCTCCTTATTGATGAATTGTAATTCTGTTTTAGGATGAATCATTTTAACGCATAAAATAATCTCGTGAATACTGAATAGTTATTTCCATTTACATGTCATAATGCCTTTAAGAGTAACATCTTATAAACAACTAGCCTAGCTAAAAATAGTGGCTAAAGTGTTTTTGGATTTGACCCCGATCAATAAGAAATGCAATAAAGAAAGATAGGTAAAATTATCATCCGTTTTATAGCGGGATAAAAAATATAAATGGGGTGTTTTAGGATAAGTAGAGGTCGACCAATCCCTCGGGTGTGTCAACAAAAATAGTTTTGTTTTCTCGGTCTACCTTAACTATTAGCTCATCCCTGACCGGAATAAGCAATTGTTTATCGCCTTTTTCAACCTCAAATAAAGCTTGGGAAGTAGTGTCGTTAATACTTTGGATAATTCCTATATTTCCATGGACCTTATCTTCCATGGTAAAACCAATTACCTCGTGGTAATAAAATTTGTTGCCTTTTAGTTTGGGCAAAAATTCAAGGGGGAGATATATTTCGGAGCCCATTACCTTGTCTGCGTCCGATTCATTGGCAACTTCCTCAAATCGCACTCGTAATAGACTGGATTTGTGAAGTTGGCTTTTTTCAATAAAAAAAGGAACCAGATTGTTTCCGAGGGAAACGAATACTGATTCCAATTTTTCGTACAATTCGGGTTCGTCGGTATCCAATTTAATGAGTACCTCACCCTTAAAGCTATGTTTAGAAACGATTTTACCGAGGTAGAAACACTCTTCCTTTGTCATCGTTTCTTATTAGCTATTCTGTTTCTTTAGTCTCTTCAGGAGCTTCAGCTGGAGCAGCAGCATCCTCTGCTGTTGCGTCAGGAGCGGCTTCTTCTACTATAGGAGCAGCTTCTTCAATTACTTCTTCAGCAGCAGGGGCTTCTGCTTCGGCAGCAGCGGCCATACGTTTTTCGTTTACCTCTTTCTCAGCTTTTAGGGCCTTAGCTTTAGCATCGGCTTCTGCCTTAGCCAAACCATCCACCTTAGAGCCAACAATACTTGCTTTTTCTTCCAACCAAGCGTTGAATTTTTCTTCAACTTGCTCTTCGGTCAAGGCACCTTTACGAACACCACCCAATAAATGGTGCTTCAAAAGTACTCCTTTGTAAGATAAAATTCTTTTTGCAGTTTCAGAAGGCTGTGCACCGTTCTCTAACCATTTTACAGAACTGTCAACATCCAATTCTATGGTTGCAGGATTGGTATTTGGATTGTAAATACCTAATTTTTCCAAGTATTTACCGTCTCTTTTAGCGCGGGAATCCGCAGCTACTACCCAATAAAAAGGTTTTCCTTTTTTTCCGTGTCTTTGTAATCTAATTCTAACTGGCATATCACATTAATTTGTAGGGTGCCCGACCCTTGGTTATTAATTCTTTTTTCGCTAGGTTCTTCCTAAGCGGGTGCAAATATAATATTTCTTTTTATGTGGTTATCAAATATTTGGACTAAAATTCAATTATTGTGTGCAAATGGCTTAACATTTCTTAAGAAAAGCTGTTAAACTTGGGCTAAAACCGCCTTCGGATTTGGAGTTATGTACAATTATTATAGTTTATTACTAGGGTTGGCGAAAGTCGCTACCCATAATAACTAATTAAAAATGAAGAGAGATAACATGAAGTATTCAGAAAAAATTTCAAACGGATTGAACAATCTATTGGTAAAGAATTATGATGCCGAAAAAGGATTTAAATTGGCAATGGATAAAATAGACAATCCAACGATCAATACATTTCTAAAGGATAGGGCCGCACAACGTGGAGAATTTGCCCAAGAGCTTAAAAGTGAAATATTGCAATATGGGGAATTGCCAGAAAAGGACGGAAGCTTAAAAGGAGATATGCACAGAGCATGGATGAATCTTAAAGCGGCCGTGGCCTCCAATGAAAAGGAACAACTACTTGAAGAAGTAGAGCGAGGGGAAAAGGCAAGTCTTGAGGAGTATAATGAGATTTTATATGATAAGAACGTTGTACTTCCGCCATCTACGGAAAGTATGCTGAAAAGGCATAGGGATGCTATAAAATCGTCTTTGACCGTGGCCAATATCCATGAGCGAATAGCATAGGACCCAATAGTTTATTGATAAAATAAAAGAACTAGATGGAAGCATATGGTTCTTTGCTTTTGGAACGTTGATAACTCCTAATAAAAGCCCTTTCCCTTTATGTGCTATTTCCTTATTTTTACCACTTCCAATCCCATCACCTAAACCCGCTCTATGTACCTTATTTTTGATACGGAAACCACAGGATTACCCAAACGTTGGGATGCACCTTATACGGATACCGACAATTGGCCGCGCTGTATACAAATAGCTTGGCAATTGCACGATGCCATGGGCAACTTGGTGGAGAGTCAGGATTATTTGGTGCAGCCGGACGGATTTAATATTCCTTATGATGCGGAACAAATTCATGGCATATCTACGGAGCTGGCCCAGCAAAAAGGGGTTCCAATTGGGGAGGTATTGGAAAAATTCAATGCAGCACTTTCCAAAACAAAATTTGTAGTAGGACAGAATGTGGGTTTCGACCTTAATATTATGGGGGCTGAATTCCATCGGTACCAAGTTGAAAATTCGTTACAGGAATTGCCAGTGTTGGATACCTGTACCGAACATACGGCGCAATTATGCCAGATTCCTGGTGGACGTGGTGGCAAGTTTAAATTACCGACCTTAACGGAGCTGCATCAATACTTGTTTGGCGAGCCTTTCGGAGAAGCACACAATGCCACTGCCGATGTTGAGGCCACTACGCGTTGCTTCTTGGAATTGGTCCGTAAAAAGGAATATACGGCCGAGCAATTGGATGTTAAGCCCGATTATTTTAAGAATTTCTCCGAGGCCAATCCGCAAGAAATACAATTAATAGGTCTAAAGCATATCAACCTAAAAAAGGCATCAAAAAAAATAGCCGATGCCTTGTGGGAGAAGGATACAGGTGGGATTTCCAAGGAGGAAATAAAGGAAAATCTGGCCACTTTGGAAACGGCAAATTTTGCCCATCTCCATAACCATACACAGTTTTCCATTCTGCAGTCGACCATTAGTATTCCTGCCTTGATCTCGGCCACTGCAAAGGCTAAAATGCCAGCGGTAGCCATGACGGACCACGCGAATATGATGGGAGCGTTTCATTTTGTTAATGGGGTCATTAACCATAACAAGGGAGTTGTATCCAGGAACGAAGAAAATTTAAAGCGCTATGAGGCCACCATAAACGGAACCTTGGAAGAAGGGCAGGAGCCCTTGCAGGAACTTCCAGAGCCGGAGGTGGAGATTACGCCGATTATAGGTTGTGAATTTCAAGTTTGTGAAGATCATACCAATAAATCCCAGAAAGATAACGGGTATCAAATAGTAATGCTTGCCAAAAACAAAAATGGGTATTTAAATTTGGCAAAAATGTCGTCCATAGCCTTCGTGGATGGGAAGTACTATGTTCCGCGTATAGATAAGAAGGTCATAGAGCAATACAAGGAGGATATCATTGTGCTTACCGGCAATCTATACGGGGAAGTGCCCAGTAAGGTTTTGAATGTGGGGGAAAACCAGGCAGAGGAAGCCTTGCTTTGGTGGAAAGAGACTTTTGGTGATGACCTGTATATGGAAATTATGCGTCACGGTCAGGAGGATGAAGACCGGGTCAATCAAGTATTGATACAATTCGCCAAAAAACACAATGTAAAATTGGTTGCTACCAATAATACGTATTACCTGGAAAAGGAGAATGCGCATGCACATGATATTTTACTGTGTGTAAAAGATGGTGAAAAACAGGCCACGCCTATAGGTCGTGGTCGTGGATACCGATATGGCTTGCCAAACCAGGAATATTACTTTAAGTCCTCAGATGAAATGAAGGACCTTTTTAAGGATATTCCGGATGCCATTACCAACATTCAGGAAGTTATAGACAAGGTAGAAACTTTTACCCTTGCCCGTGACGTGTTATTGCCTGCTTTTGATATTCCGGAGGAGTTTAGGTTCGAAGAGGATAAATTGGATGGCGGTAAACGGGGTGAGAATAAATATCTACGCCATATAACCTATGAAGGGGCGAAAAAGAGATATGGCGAAATTACCCCTGAAATTGATGAGCGACTCGATTTTGAGCTTAAGGTAATTGAGAAGACCGGATATCCGGGTTATTTCTTAATTGTAGAGGATTTTATTAGGGCGGCACGGAGTATGGATGTGTCGGTTGGTCCTGGTCGGGGTTCCGCAGCAGGTTCTGCAGTTGCCTATTGTTTGTGGATAACCAATTTGGATCCTATTAAGTACGATCTACTTTTTGAGAGATTCTTGAATCCGGACCGTGTGTCCATGCCCGATATCGATATTGATTTTGATGATGAAGGCCGTGGTAGGGTAATGGATTATGTAATCGATAAATACGGTGCCAACCAGGTGGCCCAGATCATCACCTATGGTACCATGGCGGCAAAGTCATCGATCAGGGATACGGCACGGGCGTTGGATCTACCCCTGGGGGATGCGGATCGTATGGCCAAGCTGATTCCCAATATGTCCAAGTTGAAAAAGATTATTGGGGTCGATGAAAAAACCTTAAAAGAAAAATTCAATAGCGAGGAACTGATCAAGATCAACGAGTTGCTGGCTATTTCCGAAGGCGATGGCCTGGAATCGGAAACCCTTAACCAGGCTTATATTTTGGAAGGCTCTGTGCGTAACACCGGGATACATGCCTGTGGGGTAATCATTACGCCCGATGATATTACCAAGTTTGTCCCGGTAGCCTTGGCAAAGGATTCCGAGATGTATTGCACTCAGTTCGACAACTCTGTGGTGGAAAGTGCAGGCTTGCTAAAAATGGATTTCTTGGGGTTAAAAACCTTGACCCTGATCAAGGATACCGTAAAAATAGTAAAGGCCAAACACGGTATAGAATTGGATCCGGAGAATTTTCCCTTGGACGATGAAAAGACTTACGAGCTGTTCCAGCGTGGGGAAACCGTTGGGGTGTTTCAATATGAATCTCCCGGGATGCAAAAACACATGCGGGCGTTAAAACCTACCGTTTTTGCCGATCTTATTGCCATGAACGCTTTGTACCGTCCCGGTCCAATGGAATATATTCCCAGTTTCATTGCCCGTAAACATGGTACGGAAGAAATTATATATGACCTTGATGCCTGTGAAGAGTATTTAGCGGAAACTTACGGGATTACGGTGTATCAGGAGCAGGTGATGCTACTTTCGCAAAAACTGGCAGATTTCACCAAGGGTGAGGCCGACGTTTTGCGTAAGGCGATGGGGAAAAAGCAGAAGTATGTCCTGGATAAAATGAAGCCGCAGTTTATAAAGCAGGCTTCGGAAAAAGGTCATGACGTTGACAAGCTGGAGAAAATTTGGAAAGACTGGGAGGCATTTGCAGCCTATGCATTTAATAAGTCGCACTCTACCTGTTACGCTTGGATTGCTTACCAGACCGCATATTGCAAAGCACATTACCCGGCAGAATATATGGCGGCAGTACTTTCGAATAACATGAACGACATAAAGCAGGTCACCTTCTTTATGGAAGAGTGTAAACGTATGGGACTGGAAGTATTGGGGCCAGATGTTAACGAATCCTACTATAAGTTTGCGGTAAACGATGCCGGCGCAGTGCGCTTTGGTATGGGAGCCGTAAAAGGGGTTGGACGTGGCGCGGTGGAGACCATTGTTGAGAATAGAAAGAAAGACGGACCATTTAAATCTGTTTTTGATCTGGCCAAACGCATCGACCTAAGGGCAGCCAATAAAAAGGCTTTTGAGAATCTGGCAGTGGCCGGTGGCTTCGATTCCTTTGGGGATACCCATAGAGCCCAGTATTTTTATGATGAAGGGGACGGAATTACCTTCTTGGAAAAAGCCATGAAGTATGGGGCCAAATTTCAGGAGAATGAAAATTCTTCACAAGTAAGTTTGTTTGGTGAAGCCAGTGATGTGCAGATTCCGGAACCTGTGGTGCCTCCCTGTGAGGAATGGGGTACTATGGGAAAATTGCGCAGGGAAAAGGAAGTGGTCGGAATCTACATTTCCGGTCATCCCCTGGACGATTTTAATGCAGAGATAAAGGCTTTCTGTAATGCGAGCCTTTCCAATTTAAATGATTTGGAGGCAATTGTAAATAGAGAGGTGTCCTTTGCAGGGGTAATTACCGATGTGCAGCATAGGGTTTCTAAAAATGGCAAGGGATGGGCCATGTTCACCATGGAAGATTATACGGATACCTTTGAGTTTAGAATGTTCGGGGAAGAGTATTTAAAGTACCGTCATTTCCTGATGATCAATTCTTTTGCCTATGTCAAGGTGTTTGTGCGCGAAGGCTGGGTAAACCGTGATACCGGAAAAAAAGGAGAGCCCAGGATGCAGTTTAATATGATCATGATGTTGCAGGACGTTATGGAAACCTTTGCCAAAAAACTCACCATTAAATTGGATATATCCCAATTGAAGGAGGAAAGTATATTGGACCTTAAGGATACTTTGGTTTCGCATCAGGGCAATCATCCCTTAAGTTTTGTGGTATATGAGATGGAAGAGCAGATAAAAGTAAACATGACCTCTAGAAAACAAAAAATTCAAATATCGAGTGAATTACTCCTTCAGCTCAATGAAAAAGACGTACATTACAAGTTGAACTAATTGTTATGGAGTGGGTTAAATGGTTGGGAGTCCCACGAGAGTCAAATGTGTTAAAAGAATAGGTTTTATCAATTTAGCCATAGTCAAAACGAATATAATCTTAGTAAGGAAAAGGCAAAATAATTGTCTAAATTTGTATAATATTTAAAAATAACGAAACATGGCATTAGAAATAACAGATGCTACTTTTGATGAGGTAGTTTTAAAAAGTGATAAACCAGTAGTAGTGGATTTTTGGGCAGCGTGGTGTGGTCCTTGTAGAATGGTAGGTCCTATTATCGATGAGGTAAGTACCGAGTATGATGGTAAAGCCGTTGTTGGTAAGGTAGACGTGGACGCCAATCAAGAATTTGCCGCGAAATATGGCGTAAGAAATATTCCTACGGTATTGGTGTTTAAAAATGGTGAAATCGTTAACAGACAGGTTGGTGTTTCCCCTAAAAAGGTGTATACCGATGCAATTGATGCATTACTATAGCCTTCACTGATTCCCGAAGGGGAATATAAAAGATAAAAAGATCCTGCTTTTAGCGGGATTTTTTTATGCCTAATTTTTAATGAAGTATATAGCAAAACTCTAAAAATAGAGGTTGATTGCAGCTTATTTTATTTGGCCTCCCTTTTTTTGGCATTTCTATTTTTTAACCCGACCATATCTTCATTATCTTAGCACTATGGAGCTACAATCGGAATTACATAAGGCAAGTTTGTTCCAAAACTTGGAATTATTGGCAGGTCAGGTGGTGGAAGGATTTATCAGTGGCATTCATAAAAGTCCCTTTCATGGATTTTCCGCGGAATTTGCAGAGCATAAGATCTATAATAATGGGGAAAGTACCAAGCATATAGATTGGAAGCTGTTTGCCAAGACGGACAAGTTATATACCAAGCGATACGAAGAGGAGACCAATTTGCGATGTCATATGATCTTGGATAATTCGGCCTCCATGTATTATCCGGAGGTTGGTACCCTAAGTCTTGACAACCTAAATAAAATTGGTTTTGGGGTCTTGGCCATTGCCTCGTTGATGAATATACTCAAAAGACAGCGGGATGCAGTTGGCTTAAGTGTTTATAGCGACCAATATAATTTCTATTCTTCGGAAAAGAGTAGTGAAAGGCATCACCAGATGTTGTTGGCCAAATTAAGTGAGATTAGTCAGGAAACAAAACCTGCCAAGCAGACCGAGACCTATACCTATTTGCACCTGATTGCCGAAAAAATAAAAAGAAGAAGTTTAATTGTACTTTTTACGGACATGTTTCAATCTTCTGGTGAAGATGGGCAGTTGTTCGAGGCCTTACGGCATTTAAAGTACAATAAACATGAAGTAATTCTTTTTCATATCATGGACAAAGAAACAGAATACTCCTTTGATTTTGAAAATACCCCCAAGCGTTTTCTGGATGTGGAGACAGGGACCCATATTGATCTTTATGCCGATTCTGTAAAAGAGGCCTATAAAAAAGAGGTGGGGTCTTATTTTGCTGAATTGCGACTAAAATGTGCCCAATATAAAATTAAATATGTGGAGGTAGATGTAAAAGATAGTTTCTCCCTGATAATGAACACGTTTATGGTGGAGCGCCAAAAATTTATGTAGAAACTTGCATTATTTTTAAAAAATTGTTTGTGCAATTAAATAAGGGGTGTATATTTGCACTCGCTAAACGCCACGGTTCGGTAGTTCAGTTGGTTAGAATACCTGCCTGTCACGCAGGGGGTCGCGGGTTCGAGTCCCGTCCGGACCGCCAACAAAGATAAGCTTTTCAAGAAATTGGAAAGCTTTTTCTTTTTTACGGGTACAACATAGGTACAACAATATTATTTTTAATTTATTAAATTTAGTTCAGGCATACACTTCTTCAGGTTTGAACATAATAGATGAAATAATAGATCGGCTGGACGCTTTGGATAAATTTAAAGAGCGGGTCAAAACCTGGTATTTCTTCAGAGATACCCAAGTAGCACTGGCGATCGTTCTGTTTTTGATCCTGATCGGAGCAGTCCTTTATTTTATTTTCGATGTAGGCCTTCCCTGGTATTGGTCCCTGATCTTTGTTTGCTCATTATGTATTGGTATATTTTATTTGTTAGTCCGGTTTACCAAAAAGGAAAGGAAAAATATTGGAACGGTGGCCGTAGAACCCATTAAAACCATTGGGCTGGATTTTAACCGGATGGTTCTGGACAATATTTACTATGTCCTTAGGGGCTATGAAAAAATCGATGTTGAAAAGACCGGAATCGATAATTTCCATTCCGTGCTTACCCAGCGATTTGAGGAGACGGACTCGGAAATACATTTCACGGATATGAGCTGGGCGGAGGTACGATACCTATTGGAAAAGTTCAAGGAAAAATGTGGTGTGGAATATTCAACTTTTGAGAGATCCAATAAATTGTTCCTGGAGGGAAAGCCCGTTACTGCCAGGAAACTGTCCAACAATGGTCTAAGAAAGCACCCGGCCAAATACTTCACTGATAAGATCGATAACTGTTTTCCAAAGTAAACAAGGGTGTGTTTGCAAATTGTAGGGGTGCATGTCCCCTTTTGTTTTGTCTTTGCCTGTCATCCAGCTATATTGGTCTTCGAATTCAAAATTGTAAAGGGCCTTTTACTCATCATTAATTTCTAAAACCTGAAATCATGAATGAGCCAATAAATGTTATGTCCGATCCAGACGCGGACAAAACGGTCGTTGAACTGTTAAAAGAAATAAAGGGTCTGATGGCCTTCAATAAAAAGGTCCTTAATCTGGAGGACCTGGTGCAATACACAGGGATGTCCGAAAGCACCATCTACAAACTTTCCAGGCTGAATTTGATCCCCAAGGGCGATAATAGGGAAATTCGCAAACTCTTCTTTGAAAAGGATAGGATAGATGATTGGTTATTGGGGAAACCTGACGTTTCGGATGAATATCTGGAACAAAAATTCAATGAGCAGCTCTTGAAAAACAGAAGGCGTTAACCCGCCCCATCTTTCTTAAACTGTTTATTATGATGGATATACCCTACATCCGGGTGGGCACTGCGTATTATAAAATGGTCAAGGTGCCCACCATCTCCGGCCATTTCAATGAAGTGCTCACCCACTGGAACATTGAGACCATTCGCCAAGACCATGGCAAGGATTACCTGAGCAAGGTGCCCAAGTACGATGGGTTCACCTGTATACCGAACCACATCGACTTCAAACAGGAATACCAAAAATTTTATAATACCTACTCCCCATTGGGCAAAGAACCGAAAGAGGGGGGCATCCCAACCTCCCTGGGATTTATCCGTCATATTTTCGGGAGGCACTATGAGCTGGGATTGGACTATTTTCAATTGCTCTACACCAAACCGGTTCAGATGTTGCCCATACTGTGCCTGGTCTCCAAGGAGCGGTCCACTGGGAAGAGTACCTTTTTGAAATGGTTAAAGGCTATTTTTGAGAACAACCTTACCTATCTGACCAATGACAGTTTTGGTAGCCAGTTCAATGCCGATTGGGCCAACAAACTACTAATCTGTATCGACGAAGTGCTGTTCAATAAGGAAGAGCTTACCGAACGGATCAAATACCTGAGCACCACCAATATCAATAAGTTGGAGGCCAAGGGGAAGGACAAAAGGGAAGTGGAATTCTTTGGCAAGTTTATCCTTTGCAGCAACAATGAGAACAACTTTATTAAGATAGATGGGAACGAGACCAGGTTCTGGGTATTGAAGATACCCCATCTGCAGAAAGAGAATACCCATTTTTTAGAAGCCCTTATTGAAGAAATTCCCGCTTTCCTATATTTTCTGAAGGGTCGTAATCTGACCACACGGCATATCACCCGCATGTGGTTCTCTCCCGGGCAGATCAAAACACCTGCCCTGAGGAACCTGGTGAGGCACAACCGTAACCGGGTGGAAAAGGAATTGGCCTCACTGTTACTGGGAGCCATGGAGCATTTTGATATTACGGAAATAAACATATGTCCCTTGGATGCACTTCAGTTATTGAGCCGTACACGAATCAAGACCGATATTACCCATTTAAGAAGAATGCTGAAAAAAGATTGGAAACTGGAGAACAAGGACAATACCCTCAGCTACTACAAATTGGTAATCTGGCAGGATGCCACCATGCATTTGATGGAAGCCAAGGGACGCTATTTTACGGTGGACAAATCCTTTCTGCTGGAAAATTTTGATGAATCGATGACAGATTGATGGGAGGTCAATGCCCGTCGATGTTGGTGCGCTCATCATTATATCATCATTTGTTCATCAAAATAAAAAGTGATGACGACCAGGAAAACCTAAAACCATAATAGTGATGAATCGATGAATGTTTTGATGACCGGAAAAGCACCGTGAATAGGGGCTTTGGGACGGATTGTCATCAAAACATCAAAAAAATGGTTAAAAAGTATTGCTAATGAAAAGAAAAAGATTCCATAAACTATCGTGCGAAAGAGCCCGAGCCTTTCCCATCGAGAAAGCGCTGGCAAAACTCGGGCACTTTCCGACCAGATCAACGGAGAAAGAAGCTTGGTTCCTGAGTCCTTTCAGGCCAGAGGCCCAAGCCTCTTTCAAGGTATCCAAAGAACTCAATAGATGGTACGACCATGGGGCGGGGAAAGGGGGCAATGTGATCGATCTGATATGCCTATTGACCGATGGGACCGTCAAAGAAGCACTGAGCCTCATCCAACAGGGCCAAATCTTTTTTTCTTTTCAACAGCAACCATCTTTTAAAAAGGAGGCCCGGTCCAGGGTTATGATCCACTATGCAGTCACTATTTGTCATCCCGGGTTGGTCAACTATTTATATAAAAGGAAAATATCCATTGCCACAGCAATGTTGTATTGCAAGGAGGTTCATTACCTATTTAAAGGGAGGAAATACTTTGCCATTGGATTGAAAAACGATTCGGGCGGTTGGGAACTTCGGAACCGTTATATGAAGAATTCGAGTTCACCCAAAGATGTCACACATATCAATAATGGTAGTGCCAAACTTATAGTTACCGAGGGCATGTTCGACCTATTGTCTATTGCGGAGATCAATAAAAAGTTAGAGGACGGGCTTGATTTTTTAGTATTGAACTCGATCGCATTTGTTGAACGGGCGAAGAAGATCTTGGATGGGTATGACCATATAGAACTGTATTTGGACAATGACAGGAACGGTAAAAAGATAGCCCAAACCTTAATCGGCCATTCCAAGAACATTGTGGATAGATCTGGTTTGTACACAGGATTTAAGGATATGAACGAATGGCTCATTTCGGGATCAAAGGATTTAGGTGGGCAGCAAATTCAAGATGTGTTTTTGTTGCCAAAAAAACGATCTTGCTTTGCTCCCGATGGTTGCAAAGAAAATAAAAAATGAAAAGGACCTATATCAGATTCAGGTGTTCCATCTACGAGAAAAAGCTGCTGAAAAAAAGGGCACAGAGGGCCGGTATTTCCCTTTCGGAATATTGTAGGAGTTCGGCCTTTGAAAATGCTATTGTCGAAAGACTGACAGCGGAACAATTGGAGTGTTATAAAACTTTGGTGAAGTATAAGAACAACTTTACCCATATCGGGAACATGTTCAAAAAACGTAACCCTTCCCTTGCGAAGGAGGTAGCACTACTGGCGGAGGACATAAGGCAGCACCTTAACAATTTTGGAAAATGATAGGCAAGGGCAAGTCGATAGCACACACTGGCGCGAGTATGGCATATGGCTGGAACCAGGAGAAGGATGCCGAGATCGTATTCTCCCAACATCTGGCAGGGGAAACCCCCGAACAGATTACGGAGGAATTCAAGATCATCCAGGAACAGAATGCCAGGTGTACTAACAATACCCTGAGCTTTGTCCTAAGTCCGACCCCCGAAGAGGGCAAGAGGCTGAACAAAGAGCAACTAAAAGAGCTGACCGAAAGGTTCGTCAAGGAAATGCATTTGAAGGAGCAACAGGCCATTGCTTTTGTGCACAGGGACAGGGCGCACACCCATGTGCACCTTTACGCCAATAGGATCGGTTTTGATGGCAGGGCGTACAACGATAGTTTCATTGGAAAACGCAGCCAATTGGCCGCTGAAAATGTAGCCAAGGAAATGGGCCTGACCACGGTAAGGGAAGTACAATTGGAAAAGGAATTGGATTCCATTCATCTGCGAATGGAAATTATGTCCATACACCACAAGGTAATGAACGATCGATCACCGAAAACACTTGACGGTTACATAAAGTTTATGAAAGCCGAAGAGGTAAAGGTTGTTCCATGTATCAACAAGGCCAATAGGTTACAGGGCTTCCGGTTCGAATATAGGGGCCAGAGCTTCAAGGCAAGCGAAGTGCACCGCTCCATGTCCGGGGGAAAGATTATTGGTCAGCTTTCCCAGAATAGGGGTGTTGGAACACAAATCACAGGTGGCAATTCGGTCCAATTATTGGGGAAGACCGTAGAAATGAGCGCCAACCTAGCGGCGAGTTTGGCCAAGAACGCATTGAAAAAAGTAATGAGTAGAGCAATCGATACAGGAATCGGATATTAAAAGTAAAACCATGGGATATAAAAAATTGGATGAAGTAATGGAACTGCTCCATGATGAGCTGGACGGGTTCAATAAGGCATTGGCCAAACTACGGGAACTTACAAGCAATGTTGAGAATATAAAAATAATGCCCGACACTTCAGGGATCGAACATTTATTAAAAGAGCACTTAAATGCTGAAGAATATAAAAGTTCAAGGATCCGAGGAGCATTGGAGAAGATAGAAAAAGAGCTGTCCAAAGCCAAGGTGACACCTAAGCTACAGCTATGGGTCCAGTATGCTATTTGGACTTTTTTCCTTCTAGTTATCGGCTATTTGGGATTCCAGGGATCCCAAATGGAAGTACACAAGGAGAGGGCATTCTTGAGAGGGAAGCAAACTGCAATCTCGGAGCTGAAGGGGTATTTTGACCAATATCCCAAACATTATCTAACCTACCGGAATTGGCTCAAAGAAAAGGATAACGTTCCAAATCGAAAGTAGGTTGCGCCCTGATTCGATTTTACTTTACGCTTATCAACCCGAACACTATAAAATCGAATCAGGATCCGTGCGCAAAGTTCTTGTAAGATTTGGGTTTGGATACGATAATATTGATAGGCTCTATTTTTATACCGACCTATTTTTAGGGAAGGCTACAAAAAGGGTAAGGCTACATGTATGGTATTCTTTTGAAATTCCATTCAACTGGTTGTTTTTGAAATTCCATTCAAATTTTAAATCTCCATTCTCATGGAATTCTGTTACAATTCCGTTTAATGTGTTTTTGGAAGTTTCATTTTCTTTAATTCCTTTTGTTGTGGAGTAAGAAATAAAGATTGTAAATAGCACTATAAAAAGTATTCTTGAGTTCATTTGTTAAAATTGGTTACAATTGGGTATTTTTATTAACTATTTTCTTAGAGGTCTAATCTAATAAAACTTTTTCGTTAGCCTCTTTATTAATTATTGCTTTTACCTTTCATACTCTATTTTCGTTGTGATTCCAATAATCATCACTTTAACTGGCTGGATGTTTATAATAAATCATGGATAAATGTATCATTGTTTGTAACAAAGTAAGGGATGATTTTAGACTTTTTTGTAACAAAGTAAAGGTTGTTGTATTCTTTACCTGACCAATTTTTGATGGTTCTGAACTTCACTGGATTGCCCAATAATATATCTAAAAAAAATTATCTCCTTTAATAGCGATTTGTGGGAATCGCTAAAGGTTTTTATTCTTTAAACATTAAGCATCCACTTTTGGACCATCGGGCTATAATCGAGATTATTTTTTTGGCTACAAAAACAATCTAAATATAACTAAACAGCCCTCCATTGGACCTTTATGCCATTATGTTTTTGTTCAATTGATTTCTTATTTTCTTATATAGCAAGAGGAAAATCACACCTAATCTAGCAATATAAGACCTGTGCAACTCATTAATCTTATAAAAACCAAAAGTGACTTATTTAAACCGCAACATGGACTCCAGGATGTTATTTATTTCGTTCTTTTTCTGTCTAGAGACTGGGATTTCCTTATCGTCTTTCATCATAACCGTACCCCCGTCCCTTTTCAAAATGCCCTTGACAAATTGGGGATTGATCAAATGGGATTGGTGCATTCTCAGGAAACTATAATCCCGTAACATTTCCTCGATTTCCTTTAGTGTCCTACAAATGAGCAGTTTGTTCCCATCATCGAAGAAAAAGTTCGTGTAGTTGTTGTCGGATTCACAGCGTACAATGTCCTTGATTTCAACAATATGGTAGCCGGCACTAGTGGGTAGAGCAATCCTTGGCAGATCTTTGACCGTGCCCTTTAAATTGTGCCGCAAAAGGTCCCACTGTTCAGGATTGGTTTTTTTGCGGCGTTTTTCCCAATTAGACAATGATTGCACTATACTTTTTTCGGTAATGGGCTTTAACAGATAATTAGTGGCACTGTACTGAAACGCCCGAATGGCATACTGGTCATAGGCCGTCGTAAAAATAATATCAAAGTCGATGGGCAGGATTTTGTCAAGTAGCGCAAAACCGTTCAGGTTGGGCATCTCAATGTCCAGGAACAAAAGATCGGGTGAATGGGCCTGAAGATAGTCCAAACCTTGGATGGAATTGCAGAATGTCCCCATTATCTTGTAGTCGGGGCTTATTTTCTTGATCAGGTTTTTCAATACGTTCACGCAGTGCATTTCGTCATCGATTATAATAATATTGGCCATAGTTATCCGTTATATTTTATAGTTATGCGCGTACCTTCCGGCACTCCCTTTTCATTTTCAAGATCCAAAACACTCATGTGCATTTTGGCCTCACTAATATGGTTATAGAGGAACAATCGCTCTTGGGTGATTCGTGTCCCCGCAGATGGATGTGTCTTTTTGGCTTTGCCACTTTCCTTTCGCCCAACACCATTGTCCTCTATGATGATTTGAAGTTGCTTTGAGGTGTCGAACGTGACCGAAAGTTTTTTTTCTGGCTTTCCGCTTGGATGCAACCCATGCCAAATGGCATTTTCCACAAAAGGCTGCAACAATAGGGGAGGGATGGTAAATTGTGAGAGCGCCTCGCGCGAGTCATACTGGATGGTATAGGAGAAATCATCGCCCAAACGACTTTTTTCCAAGGAGAGGTAAAGTTCCAACATTTCCAGTTCCTCTTCCACGGAAATAATGTTTTTGCCGCTGTTCTGTAATATGGTGCGGAGTAGAATCGAAAAATTATCTAAATATTGGATGGCATCCTCCTCTCGTGACAACATAACAAGATTTTTGAGGGCATTTAGGCTGTTGAAAATGAAATGAGGGTTCATCTGGGAGCGCAAGGCGAGCATTTTCATGTCACGGAGGCGTTCTGCGAAAGATTTTTTGATCTGTTCTTCCTTTTGCTTTTCCATTTCAGAATAAAGCCTGACCAGTTCTTCTGTTTTATGCTGTACCTGATAGTCCAGTTCCTTGCGCATATTTTCCTCCATGATCTGGTTCCGATGCAATTGTTCGATCAATTTATGGTTAGCCATATCCTTTTCTCGCTGGATGAGGAACATTTTTTCTCCAATCGCTATGGAAAAACAGAATACTTCGCCCAAAAGCCCTACCTGGAAAATAATATGTTGTGCGTATGGAAAATTGAAAATGCCGTCCGGGACCAAATGCAAATTGGTATAAAAAATGTATGAGGAAAGAAATGCCCCTACAAAAAACAAACTATGTCCCACTATAAAATATTTCATGAGCGGATGTCTCACCTTTACCAGTATCCAAATGAACAGGGCCATGTTCAGAGGCAGCACAATAATTCGAATAATATAGGATATCAAAACTCTATTATCACTATATAAACCTTCATAATAACTGAAAATAAATTTAGACGAGGCATATACAAAACAAAATATCCCGAACCCTACCAGTACATTAGATAGACGCTGGCTAAATGTTTTAATTTCCAACAAATGCAGGATAAAAAAAATGTAAAAACCGATAAAGCAAAACTGTATAGTTTCAGTAGCCACTAATGAAAGGTAAGGTACATGGGCAGCTAGATTCCCTACCTTTGCCAAAGTAGTTCTTAATATCACAAAAGCATATAAAATTTGAAAAAACAGATAGCCGAGATAATACAGATAAACAGGGCTGCGCAAGTGAAAACAAAACACCAAGGCAAATACAAGAATACAGCAGAGTGTTATAAGGTAGGTATAAATAAAGGCAATGGATGAGGCTTCCTTTGCCCTAACCCTGTCCATGAAATTCAAATAGTCGAGCCTGGAATATAAGGTCGGGGCATTGGAGCGGCCTGATGTGTAATCATTGGTGATGCGTATATAACATTGGTACTGTTGCAAGGGCAATAGTTCCAGCTCTGAGAAAAAATACCATTTGGGCTCGGAACGTTTTCCCAAGGGCACTAGGTAACCATTTTGAAAACTTTCGAATTCCCAATCATTGTGTAGGTACAAATCCATGTGGAAACCACTGTAAAAGAGGTAGGTGCTAAGCGTGTCTGGAGTAGTGTTTTCAAGCGGAAACTTGATCCATATCGCCGATTCCGAGGTGGTGGCAAAAGAGGAATCATACGCTTTCCAACCATCGGTTTTCATGATATTTTCAAGGGATTCATCCCGACTGCTCCGCATAGCTTGTACTTCCGGATGGCTCACAAGATCCACTGGGGTAGGAAGGGAATCGGCCCTGATCTGGGCTGAAAGGGAACACAGCCCCACAAGGAGAAAAACAATGACCGAAGCTATTTTTTTCATTTTTCCATGTTTGAAATCGCATCGGCACGAAAGAACCGATTGCCAAGACCTCCAATGATTCCTCCAATATATAAAATGATTTTGTGTCCTGCACCAAAAATTAGGGTTTGACAATTATGAACTAGAATTTGGTATTTAAGGCGCCTTACCAAATTCTAAGTCGAACCGACCAAATTCTAAATCTGGGTTTTTAAGGAAAGTGTGAACCGCTAAGTTTGTTTTCACTTAGGCATTTCAAAAAAACTTAACATGAAAATAATACGATTTTACACCCTATTTATGTGTATGGCTGTATTGCTCCTTTTATCATGTAGCGAAGAAACTGTGACAGGTCCCAAAGGGGAAACCGGGGAAACAGGTCCCATGGGCCCCCAGGGCATTCCCGGAAAGGATGGGTCACTCATCCTATTTGGCAATGGTGCTCCCACGGAAAGTTTGGGCAAAGACGGCGATATGTACCTGGACAGGGCGGGCAGTGAACTATACGGGCCCAAAAACGATACCGGTTGGGGTACACCGCTCCCATTGACAGGGGAAAAAGGCGATCAGGGCGATGCCGGGGAGCCGGGGAGCCAGTTTCTCAGTGGTGCGGTCGATCCCTCAACTGGACAAGGCGCCGAGGGGGATTACTTCCTCAACCAAGAATCCGGTGATCTTTTTGGTCCAAAGTCGGCTTCCGGGTGGGGCACTCCCATCAACCTCAAGGGCACGGCCAATGTAGTGGCCAGTACTTGGATGGATTGGAAAACATGGGACACTATACTTGGTCAAAATTCCTATTATTCAGCGGCGTATGATATTCCAGCGCCAATACTGAATGCTGTTGGGTATAGTTCATTGGGGAACATGCTGACCGATGGAGGTGTATTCTTGGTATATTTCACCAATGAGAATGGGTTTAATCAAATCCCAACACCATTTATCGGAAGTGATGGTGACTATCAGGTTTTCTGGTTTATCAGAAATGGGAACTATAATACTTTCTATTTTGCTTTACAATCCCTTGACTCCACACCTCTAACGCCATCCCTAATAGACTTGTCCAACGGCAAAAAAATTCGCTATGTGCTCATTCCCGCCGGTACCCAGATAACTGTTGCCAAAGCGGGGGAAAAAGAGTTTATGGATGCAAAAACATTGCAACAAATGGGCTATGACGAGGTCAAGGAAATATTGGGCCTTTCGGACTGATCCATTTAACATTTAAAGCATCCCAGTATTACCATCATGTGGATGCCAATTTTTATCACAACGGAAACATCACTAATTAGTATATCTATGAAAACCTCAACAAAAATCATGTATTTGTTCACCTTGGCCTTGATAGTGGGCAGTTGTTCATCTGACGGGAATGATGACCCGCAACCGCAATATAACCTAGATGCGCTGCAGGGAAAATGGTACAGGGTAGGCGGCAACAACCTAGATGCCAACGGTATGGAAGTCACTGTCACAAATGATCAGGGTGTGCTGACCGACCCGGCGAACACCAGCTTACAGGTGGACAACATCAAATGGAAGGACATTGAGGCTACTGGGGAAACCAATTATGAACACGGCGAGCTGGGTTCTGATCAAAATTATTACAACGGGTTCATGGAATTGGGCTCTGACGACACCTTGAGGATCAGGGTCAATAGCCCCGGTGCTGGCAATGTTCAAAAATGGGTTAGGACATTTATCGCTCCCATTGCCGAACTGCACGAATGTGAGCCTTATGAACCAGATGCTTTTTCAATGGGAAAGGATGACCTATGGGTGGAGGCCGGCGAAGAGGATGAGTTTCCCGGATTACTCCCGGCATCGACGGATCCGGCGGGGGGATATTATATCGTTACCTTGGAATCAACAGGGCCCCTACCTTCCCAACCGTGGATAGATATTTCGGTTTCTGGCGAAGAGGTGCCCGTCATCAACGGAACGTCCGCTGGAACCGATACCCCCCTTACAAGAAAAGTGGCCTTTTCGGCGCATCCCGGCATTGCCTATGACGTCATGGCAAAACCTTTTTACAATGCATCACCATCATCGGATGTTTATCCTGAACCGTATAAAATATCATGGGAATATTTGGGCATCATGGACTGCTATGAACCTAATGACAATTTTGATGAGGCCAAGTTCATTCCAAAGGATGAAGTCATTGAGGCCTTTGCGAACAAGAACAATGAGGGCTACGGTATCCAGGAAGAACAGGATGATTATTACAAGGTGGTTTTGTTCCGACCTGCCAGATTACAGGTACAATTGCTGCAAAGCCCTTCCGATGATTTCATCGACCTCAATTTATACAGGGAAGGCAGAGGAGAGATCGTGACCACGTTGACACCCATTTCAGGTATGCCGGGAGATAAGGAAGATGGGGCACTGTACTCTAAGATCACCAATTCCACGCTTGAAGCGGGCACGTACTATGTTCGGGCACGTACTTTTATGAACAATGGCAAAACAGCGGACATCAACCTTGGCGAACCTTTGCCGGACACTTGGATCACGCCCTATACCTTCACCGTGACCGCGGTGGAGTAAAATTGGAAGAAAGCATCTGCCCAAATGAAAATGACCTTATTTTTGATTTGGCAGATGTTTTTGGATTGAACACGGTCATGATATGGCCTGTTGGGTCGCGAGGAGACACAGGAAACTTGAACAATATAAATACACATAAAATTTTTTGGTTGTATCTTGTTCTTTATATGTTGCTTTGCTGTTTCCAACGATATCTGCCAATCCCTTTCGCGAAAATTGAGAGGGGAATGATGGAATAGGGTCACCGGGTTAAAATCACAGGAACCGGTATTCCCTTTCAAAAACTTTAGGGATGGCAAACACAAGATCCCGTTTTGATTAAAGAACAACTCAGGAGATAAGGACATTATGCTGTTCCAGATGAAAACGACCCTTGTTCACAACGGAAAAACCATAGGGAGCCGCCAACATTCCGATCGGCCGTGGTTTCCGGGCGATATGAATGTGCCCGTGGAAGCCTTTGATTTTAGTCCGCTCCTTCAAAATGCTATCAATGGCAATAAAGGGAAACTTATGCCTGGAACCTATGAAATACGTTTGGAAATGAAACAGGCACAAAGGGATGCGCAACCCATCCACACGACCGTTACCTTGTGGATTATCTAAAAAATAAACTTAGCTTAAAACCCTTGAAAAAGTTGTTTGCAAAGCAACTCAGGACATAGTCTGTATTGCGGTATAGGATTTCTTTTCCTGAACCACTCGACATCTACGGCATCATTATGGGTGTTTATAGGTTTATTCGACAAAAACCTATTATAATTGATCCATACGGTTCCTTTGAAAGTATTGAAAATTATACCGAGATTGTTCTTGGTATTGGGGATATAGGCCATATTATGTTCCTTGCTCCATTTTGGATCAGGAAGGCCCCTGACCAGTCCTTGTATGAGCTTATCCGGCAAAAATTTAATGCCGATCATTTTTTCATTCCTGATCATCAAATGGTAAAGCGTTATGGATTTAACCGGATTCATATAACAAGTTTAGTGTAGAATTCGATTTAAACGGTATATTATACCTGTAATATTCGTTTACAAATGAATAATGATAGAACGTGTCCCGTATGTGGTATAGTGGTAAAAGGATGATCTGACAAGATATTTTGTTCTCCAAAATGCAGATCTATAGGCCAATATGAACAACGTCAGGAAACCGAAACTTTTTATATTAGGGTGGATAGGTAATTGGAAATAAACAGAAAACTACTCAAGAAATATAATAGGTCCGGGATTACTACCATAAGAAAATCTGAATTGATCATGGAGGGATTTGACCCCCAATTTTTCACCCATTATTGGAAGAACCAAAAGGGCGATGTCTACCTCTTTGTTTACGAGTATGGTTTTTTGAATAAAAGGCATAATGGAAAGGATAAGTATATTCTGGTAATCTGGCAGGATTATATGGACTCTTCCCAAAAATCAATATAATTGGGACATTGAACATAATAATGCTTATATAAAAACTGAAATTGTCAGGAGAACGTGGTACCAAATTGATTTTTCGCTTTAATTACCTCAAATTTTAAAGGTAGGGTCAACCATAAGTTCTTATAGCAGAAGTTCGACAGCTTTATCCAAGACATTGCTTCCTAGCTCCTTTAAGTACACTTGGGTCGTGGTCAAATCTTTATGCCCCAAAGATTCGCCGATAACATCCGTCGCAACACCTTTTTGTTTTAAACAATTGGCAAAACTATGTCGGGCTACATAACTGGACAACGATTTTTTTATGCCGCATATGCCAGCAATTTCCTTTAGGTCCCGGTTATATTTAGCCAAGGTCTTCTTTTTGCGATTAGCGATTTGGGAAGGGGTAAGTCCATCCCTTAAAAGTATGGGGAATACATATTTGGTAGGCAACGAATGTTTTTGGTAATAGTTTAAAATTTCACGTACCGGTGGAAGTATGGTTATAACAAACCTACCCTTGGTTTTGTTTCGAATGTAAGAAATCGTTTTTGCATCGACATCCTGCCATTTGAGTACCATCATATCGGTATAATTCATTCCCCTCGTATAAAAGCTGAATATAAAATAATTTCTGGCATCTGCTAGGTGGGGAAATTTGGATATATTGAAGTTGATGATTTTGGATACTTGATCAAAGTCCAAGGCCTTTTTAATACCCTGACCTTTTAGCTTTGATATCTTATAGGTTTTGAAAGGATGGTCGTTGTCCTTTATGATGTTGCGTTCTATGGCCTTATTGTACATAGCTCTCAAAGTGCGTTGCTTAATGCTGATTCCTCCATCCGTTCCGCCCCTGGATCTTAGCCATGCCTCATATTTATTCAAAAAGGTATTTGTTATGTCTTGAAACGTTATTTTTCTATGTCCGCAAAAGTTTTTGACCGATTTCATGGTCTCTTCATACATCGCAGCATTTCCCATTCTTCCTGCGAGTTTCAATTCAGAAACTATTTCTTCCCAAAAAGAAAAAACAGCATCGTTTGAAGGATTGCTGTCCACCCGGAAGCGCTGACCAAATTCAGCAAGGTTGAAAGATTCCTTTTCAAATTCAAGATCTGCATAGACCTTTAATGCACGTGCTTTTATCTTCAACAGCAGCCTATTGTTTTGGATGTAGTTGGCATTGTTTTTATTAAAACAACCTGAAGGGGAATCCCATTCCCTTTTAGAGCTTTTAAAAATGGTGTTGAAATATTTTGTTTTTCTATCTTTAGTGATTCTTAGGCAGACAGGATAAGTGCCATCGGCAAGGCCTTTTTTCCTCAAAACAATCTTGATACTGGACATGGCATTTAGTTTAATGGGTACAACATAGGTACAACAAATTGGATTTTAGAACCATATTTGATGACGACCGATATAAAACTACAAATTATAACTAACTGATAATCAATCTAAATGAAAGTTAAAAGCGTTAAATGAAATGCAATTTTAATCGTCTGTCACGCAGGGGGTCGCGGGTTCGAGTCCCGTCCTGACCGCTAAAAGCCTTCAACGCAAGTTGAGGGTTTTTTTCGTTTTAAGAAGTGTCCAATAATCCAGTTTTTGCGGATAAGTGGAATTTTGCAAATTCCTTGCTGTTCTTAATCCAAAGGGTAGAACGGTTTGTCTATTACTCCTTCATCACTGAATAAAGCAGATTTATCAGCATCTTGAAGCACCGATGTTATAAGATGGACTTTATGATTGATCAAGGCACTATCCTGAACTAACCGGATACCGTGGCTGTAATCGGCGTATGTTTCGCTGTGACGAGCGTAAACAGGCTGGATTGGGGTTCCATTTTGGTAATGCCAGCCATAGATTACAACCGGCTTGGACGAATTTTCATAGATTTTGTTGGAGATAATAACATCCTTTTTATGTCCGGCCACCAAAACTCCCAAAGACGCCTGCTTAAGGGCTTTCTTCCTTTGCCTTTGTAGTAGCATATTATGTTCCCACATAACAGGAATTGTGGTCATTTTGGGGCTAGGAGGAATGGGGGAGGGGGCCAATTTTAATGAAGCGTTGCTCCATATTTGATCTGCCATTTGTTTGGTTGGAAGGGTGAAACCGATAGCCTTCGCAATTTTCTGGGCTAAAATAGGGGTCATTGGCATCAGGAAATAATCGGCATCGGAGCCAACAGCCAAATAATCCGGAAGAACAAAATAAGTTACAACATAAGTGGAATCCTTGATGCTTTTTGAAAATGAAATGGGAGTCAGTTCACCTAAAAAATTGGGGACATTTCCCTTCAAAACCTCTTGGTAAATCTGTTTTTCCCTGTCCTCCACGCTTAGGGTTTCTATCCAATTTTTAAAAGTGCTACCGGCAATGGCATCATTGGCACGAGGGGGAAGGGGTAGTTTTTGAGCCTTAAGTATCCCCGAAACGCCCATTGCTAAAAGTAAAAGCATGACGGCTGACTTGTTTAATGCCGAATAAGAAGGGTTGTTCATTTCTGGATAGTCGTATTTACGAGTTTGTTTTCTCTAAATTTTTAGGTTCCAAAACCTCTCACATATTTCAAGTTTGATCAATTTTAATGTTTGCGAACTCTTGCCTATGCCATTATTGTTTATTTTGGAACATATTGTAATAATAGGTGGCAGCGGCCAAATCTTCCAAGGCATGCCCTACCGACTTAAACATCGTAATTTCCTCATCGTTCTTCCTGCCATGTTTTTTTTGGGAAGTGAGTTCAAACAAATCGGCCTTGATATCCGTCTCTTTCAAAACTCCACTTTTTAATGGAATAACAATGTCCCCACTTTCTTTTAAACCGCCTTGATAAGTATCTAAATACACCTCCGCTTTTGTAACCGTTTCATCATCAGCCTCCCGCATATCTACCTTATATGCTCCTACCAAATCCACATGTTGCCCGGGTTGTAGATATTTTCCCAAAACAAGGGGTGTTTTGGATAAGGTGGCCGAGGATATAATATCGACTTCAGTAATTTTATCCTCAATTGCTTTTATGGGTTGAATATGGAAGGGTACATTCTTTAGTTTCTCGCATATGCTCATGGCCTTTGAATAATCCCTTCCCCATATATAGACCGTTTTTATTGGACGTACACTGGCATGGGCCAATATTAAATTGGGAGAAAGGGCTCCCGTGCCGATCATTAATAAGGAGCTGGAATTTTCCCTTGATAAATATTGTGAGGCCAAAGCAGAGGCAGCGGCCGTTCTTTTTACGGTTAAGCTTTTGGCCTCCAAAAGTCCAAGGATGCCGCCCTTTAGTGCATCCAGATAAATATACGTACCCTGAATGGCCGGAAGGTTAAACAGGCCATTTTTAGGACTCACAGTAGCGATTTTTACTCCTGCCTGTTTTCCAGGCTTCCAAGCAGGCATCAATAACAAGGTTGAATCCTCTTTTACTTCAGGATTTGGAAAATCGTGATGATGTCTCATGGGCACCATGGTATCCTGGTCGGAAAATGCGGCCTTTAGTACATTGATAAGACTGGGGAAATGGGTGTTTTGCTCTATAAAACTAGCCGGAATTTGGGTTATATTATCCATGCGGCCAAAGTTATAAAAATAAAGGAGAGTTGTGGCCGGTTAGTATTTGTTATATAGAATGCTAAGTTCTCTTGTTCTAATATTTCCGATGGATGAATGGACAATAACGAATAGATTCATGTCTAACGGTCTAATTTTGAACAAGACATTAATGACATTTCTTTGGAAGGGATAATCTTCAATTAATTGTTTAAAATAAAAGGGCCGGCTACATTTTTGCAGCCGGCCCCATATTAATAACAGTTATTAAAATTAATTTCTGGTTACGAGCAGTTTTTGTTGATACTCGGTTCCATTTTTATCCTTTGCTTTTACAATATAGACGCCAACAGGTAGTTCTTGTACATTCAATGGTCTACCATTTTGATCAATGACACCTCCATTAATTGTTTGAACCAATTTGCCTGATATGTCATAGATATGTATTATTTCTATGGTGGTAGGCAATTCAAAACTTAATGATGTTTCGACCGATGAAGGGTTAGGTGTGATACTGAACTTGTTGGAAGGGACCACGGAATCTGCCACGGTAACTTCCTCGTCGGAATCCTTCAATGTTAAAGTGCCAGACCCGGGGATGGCAATGATTTCCAACGCGGATAACTTAGGTTGATCCACGCCTTCACTTGCATCAAAGGTCATATTTAAGACTCCATCTACAATGGTGACAGCAAAAGTTTCGGTTACTGTCGTCTGTGGTCCAGCTTCTGCGTTGATATCATAATTATTCAGCACCGTTGTACCTTCCATCACAACGTCAAAGACACGTTTTCCTGTACCAGTTGCACCGCCTCCAGTTGCACCCCAATAGATTTCGGCGAAATGTAGGATTACATTGTATTCACCGTTTTCCAGTGGTATATTATAACCAAAGGTAGGCGGTAGAGCACTACGTTCGGTCTGGTACAATGTTGGCACTGTTGCACTTGGGTTTGTAAACACCTTGCCACCAGTAAAGTTCTGATCCGCAGCATATACATTTCCTTCAAAGGTCAATTCAGGTCCACCTGCATTTATTCTTAGGGCAAAGCCTTCGTTTTCCTCTGTGTTGCCAATGACCTGAACATTCTCGTACACTGCATTGGCAAGTACGCCATCGTTATGTGATGTTGTCGCCAGACCTACAAAGATGCTTTGTCCCATAGGTATGGAAGCACTTCCTACCTGTACCCAACTTCCATTGGTTTCGGATACGTAAGCCGTGAAGGTATTGCCCGAGCGTACCAACCTGAGGTAATGTGGGAATCCTCCCGGAGCCGGTGCAGGGGCGGTGTAGTTACCGCTGCCCAAGGTGGCTCCTTTGGTAGATCTGTATTGGAAGCTATATGCCGGTACCCCTGTATTGTTCGGGTTCGGAGCCATGATCATCATCGCCATTGCGGAGTTCGCATCAAGGTCGCTCCTCATCATCACCCCTGCCTTGGCCCAAATGTTGGTCTGTTCCAGGCTCATTAACTGTGCAATGATCTCCCCGTCGCCCTGTAGTTCCTGATAGACATAGTGGAACTCGTCGGCACTGCCAAAGATGTCCGCGCCCGAGGCTTTGACCTCGAAACGACCGTTGTCGAAACAGGCCTCGCCATTGGCGGCAACGTTTCCGATATCGGAATTTGTCCAT